>CATWLR010000139.1:0-3865 GCA_958351665.1 Veillonella infantium
ACATAAATATCTTCATCATTCAGCATGATGACAAATCCATAAGATTTACGATATCCTTTGTAGATACCTTCATATTCTTCATGCTGTTGATCTTCATACCGATATACATCTGGTCGAGATGAACTTAATACGCCTTCACGGGCGAGCATTTTTGCAGATCGAATAAACATTTCAAGATCTTTGCCACCTCGAATACGATTATCCATTGCTGCATCCTCAATATGGTATGCATGTGGTTGTATAGATTTATAAAAGTCCAATACCTTCTTCTTCAATTCTGCACCCCCTTATTAGGATGAAAAAAGAAAAAGCCTGCAAAGCAGGCTTTCATCATTAGAATTGATTAATCATTGCCCCTAACACTAAGCTCAACACAGCAAAGATAATCCCCAATATAATCGTACATTTAGATAAGAAAGCGTCTAAACCGCGTTGCTTACCACCAAAAGAAGAGTCTGCCGCACCAGATACAGCACCGCCCATGCCTGCGTTTTTACTCTCTTGTGCAACAACTACTACGATTAATAAAATAGATACAATAAGTTCTACAATCATTAAGAAATTTGTCACGACTGTCATCCTTCCTGTGTGGTTCTTGGAGAATCCAAAACCCGATGTTCTAAATACTTCTCTAATTTACGTTTAACCCTTTGCAACGCATTGTCTATAGATTTGACACTGCGATCAGTGACCTCAGCCATTTCTTGGTAAGAACGTCCGTCTAGATATCCTTCCAAGACCTCCCATTCGAGTTCACTTAAAATATGACCAATATTGCGCTCAATATCATCCAATTCCTCTTGGCTGATAATAAGGTCCTCAGGATTGGTAACCTTTGCTGAAGATAGCATCTCGATCAATGTACGCTCTGATTCCTCTGTATAAACTGGTTTATTTAAAGATACATAGGAATTTAAAGGCGCATGTTTTTGTCTAGTAGCCGACTTAATAGCCGTAATAATCTGTCTAGTTATACAAAGCTCCGCAAAAGCTCTAAAGGACGCCAATTTATCATGTTTAAAATCCCGCGTAGCCTTATAAAGACCAATCATCCCTTCTTGAATGATGTCTTCACGATCTGCGCCTACTAAAAAGTAAGAGCGCGCCTTTGCACGAACAAAGTTTTTATATTTATTAACAATATAATCGATTGCAAACTCATTTTGCTCTTCTTGAGCTATGACCACAACTTGCTCATCGGTCATTTCTTTGAAATTGTAATCGGGCTTGCGTGTATGAATTGTGTTCATATGCTCCTCCTTACAATTGAGCAGAAAAACCAATATATTCATTATACTGGAACTATATGTGATTTTCAACTATCAATGGCCACGCCGTAATTTCTCTAGCTTTTCAGCTACTTCAGGAGATAATAACCCTCCTACTTCATTACGACGCAAGCTAAATTGATCTCGTCTATGTTCATGAGCGTATTGTAGTCGTTCCTCTTCCTTAGCTATGCGAATCATATTTTGTAATTCTCGAGCTGGAATGCGCAAGCCTCCAGATCCAAGAATTTGATTTTGTTCAGCTCCATCAGAGGTCACAACATATACATTGGTGTATTTACCTTTTCGCAAAAACACCTCTCGCTCAATAAAGGAATCCGCCGTTTCCCCGTCCTCAGTATACACTTCGAGGAATCCACTCGTAATAGCCTCTACAGAACCGCCAGATTTTGTATATTTACCATCAAATACAAGGATAACTTCGTATCCCTTGAATTTTCCGTAATTCAACAATCTATCTCGAAGCTCCATACGGGCATGTTCTAATGATTCATGAGCGAGTTTCTTTAGATGAGTCCAGGCGAATATCACATTATATCCGTCTACAATTAAGATATCTTTTAGCATAATTATTTCGCTTGGCGCTGACGCACAGCTTCATACATAAGAACTGCAGCCGCCACAGATGCATTCAAAGAATTTAAATTTCCATACATAGGAATGGTAACAAGGAAATCACATGCGTCTTTCACAACGCGGCTAATGCCCTTTCCTTCGTTACCAATGACGATAACAGTAGGGATTGTCATATCCGCCTCATATAAAGTGCGATCCCCTTCCATATGAGCGCCCATAACCCAAAAGCCTTGTTTTTGAAGTTGTTTAATGGTTTGAGCTACATTTCCAACCTGCGCTAGTGGAATTTGTTCAATAGCACCGGCTGATGTTTTAGCAACTGTCGCATTAATAGGGGCATTATGTCGCTTCGGAATAAGTACCGCTGTAGCACCCACACATTCAGCAGTACGAATGATAGCCCCCATGTTATGAGGGTCCTCAACGCCATCTGTTAAAATAAGCAAAGGCACTTCATGATTCGTCTCCTGTAGCACTTCACCTAGTTCTTTAAATTGAACGGCAGAAACAAGAGCTATAACACCTTGATGTGGTACCTCTAAATCATATTTATTCATTTGTTTGATAGGCGTTGGACGTACTTCAATACCTTGAGATTTAGCAAGACCAACAATATCAGCTAGACCAGTTTTAACCTTATCTTCACTGACCATAATGCGTTGAATAGAGCGGCCGCTTCTAAGGGCCTCTTTAACTGCATTGCGACCTACAATATAATTATCCATACTACATACCTCGTAGAGTTATTGAAAAGGCTTGCTTCATAACATCTTGTAATCGCTCATCTTGACGCGTTTCATAAAGAAATCCCAGTACTGCTTCAAAGGCGGTACTACTACGATATTCTTGAACTGAACTGCTTTTCGGTACATTTACATTACTATTTCTAGCACGACGTGCGATAGCTTGTTCTTGTTCTGTAAAAGTATCCTCTATTTCTAGCAATACCTTCGCTTGTGACTTAGCACAAATAAACTCAGTAACAATTGTATGCAACACTTGCACCTTCGTTATATTCATTTGTACCACTCGTTCACGCACATACATGGAGTATACTGCATCTCCAATATAGGCAAGCATAACTGCATCTGTACTAAGGCATTCCTCTGTAGTTCTTTTACGCAAACGAAGCGGCTCTTGTTCAAGAGCCGTCAACTTTTTTATCGCTTCATTCTTTAAGAATTGAAATTGTTTAAACTTCACGTTTTTTCCACCGTGCACCTTGAGGAGAATCCTCAATAGTAATACCGATTTCAGCCAAACGATCGCGGATACAATCTGCTAGTGCCCATTGTTTTTGATCACGACACGCTTGACGTACAGACAAGATAACCTGCATTAATTCTTCATATTCAGCAGCATTGGCACCTGTGTTGCCTTCCCATGCTTTTTCAAGAATACCAATAACCTCTGTCATGAACTTGAAAATACGTTTAACTTCAGCAATTGCTTCTTGGCAAACAACGCCTTCACGACCTGTCACAGCTTGGTAATAGATATTGATTTCTTTAGCAAGACCAAACATGCTAGATGTAGCTAAAGCAGTATTGAAATCATCACTCATTGCTGCTTCGAATTCTTCTTCATACTCTTTAGCTTTTTCTAATAAATGTTGAGCCTCATCACAAGGACCTGGTTCACATTTTTCAAGGTACAATAGATTTTCAATAGCAGTACTTAAACGTTCTAAGGATTTATTTGCTTCTTCTAAACGTTCATCAGAGAAATCTAATGGACTACGATAATGTGTACTTAACAAGAAGTAACGTAACGCATCTGGACTATATTGTTCCAAAATATCTTTTACCAAGAAGAAGTTATTCAATGATTTAGACATTTTTTCAGAATTAATAGTGATGAAACCATTGTGTAACCAATAGCGTACAGATGGATGTTGACCAGAGCAGCCTTCAGATTGAGCAATTTCATTTTCATGATGTGGGAAGATCAAATCACTACCACCACCATGGAAATCAAATTCTTCGCCTAAATATTTTTGG
>CATWLR010000140.1:0-3802 GCA_958351665.1 Veillonella infantium
TAATTACTCTACATTTTCCAAGCAATAATACAATCGTGGCAATTAATAAAATCAGATAGTACACCCCAGAATACGAGATATAATCTGAGAAGAAAAATGTTAATACCCAAAGAATTATAAAAAACCATATACTCTTTCTATAAGGCTCAGAAAAAAACAATTCCTTCAAGTAAATTAAACACTGTTGCATTTACGCTCTCCACAACAATACCTACTCAAATTACTTAGATTGATAAAACACAGCCCGTGTCCTATCATTACTAATTAGCAATTCTACAAAATGAGGTCTTTTTGTATTCCCATCATCTACAAACACATATAATCTATGATTTCGAGTAGAATTATATGTGTCCTTTACCACTGTTTTTGTTTCTTTTCGAGGCGCAAAGCGTAGCCACTCAATAAAAGTCCGTTCTGGTAAATTGAGGGATTCTTCTTCTATACTCTCTACAATATTATAGCTATTAGGGTGAGATATAAAACGCTTTTTCTCCCCAGTATCTAAATCACGCAATACACCATCCGCATCAATTTGCGCTGTATAGGTAGCATTTTGCTTAGCTATCATTTCATACTGTGAGATTACTTTAGGGTCTCCCTCTAATACCGTATATCTCTCTGGATATGCATTAGCCCAAGCTAAACTACTACGAAAAGCAGACGCATTATAAATACCTTCTGGAAGTTTTTCTGGCCGTTTTAACCCCTCCGGCAATTCTTCACTATTGGGCCATCCTTGATTCCAATCCTTTGTGCTATACTCGAAAGAATCAAATTGATCAAGGCTTGTATTAATATCGTACATAACCCAATCAGCCATAAGCCAAGATATGCTAAGGGTTATAACAATAAATAAACCACAAGATAATCGGCTATGTGTTTTTTCAGATATGGACTGTTTCTTAAAGCGCCTATATTGTAAAAATACACTTGTCGCTATGGCTATACTAAAAACAATATATGTAATAGGCGCTATATTAAATAGCACTACCACAATTGCAAACAACACGCATAGCATAACCGTTAATAGGCCATAAAATCCTTGGAACAAAACTCTCTCCTATTATGACAACACTTATAACAACTTCAACATTTAAAACATCTTTTTATACAGCACTTCTATATCTTCACGGCTTATTTCAGCTACTGTATTAGCTATATTGCCTGTAGCTACAACGTATACATTATCTACGAGCCATGGAATGTCTTTTTTTGTAAAGCCTAATTCTGTAAGGTTTGTATTAAGGTCTAGGTCATGTACGATTAGGCGTAATGCTTCGCCTAGTTCAGAACCATCTCCGTGGTTAAATATCCGAGCCAAGGCACTAAATTTATCAGGCTTTGCACTCCATGTATATTCCACCGCAACAGGTTCAATAATAGCAAGGCCTACACCATGGGTAATATCTTTAAGGCCACTGGCTGGATGTTCCATACCATGTGCTAATGTTACACCAGCTGTGTTAATAACCATGCCCCCAATTGTGCTAGCTAATGTAACGGACTCCCAAGCTTTTGTAAGTTGAGTTTCATTGAGAACAGCTGGTTTGCCTTCCTCCGTTGCTTTCACATGTTTATATAGAGGTACAAGGTATTGTGCCAGTAAGGTTACAGCATAATGAGCTAACGCATCGGTGAAAGGTTGTGCTGTTTTAGATGTGTACGCCTCGATGTTGTGGCATAGTGCATCAAAGCCTACAGATGCCAATACATGAGGTGGCATTGTACCCATTACAGCAGGATCTACAATAGAAACCTTTGGCACAATAGCATTGCAGCGTAAGGATTTCTTATCACCTGTTTCAGGATTAGTAAGAACACCAAAACCGTTGCCTTCAGAGCCGGTACCACAAGTCGTGGGAATAACAATAAGAGGCAATGCATTATCACTTGTTTTACGGTTGAAAATATAGTCGTTAATATCGCCTTCATTCACCGCCATAAAGGCAATCCCTTTGGCACAGTCCATGATGGAACCACCGCCGATAGCAATAACCATATCACAGCTTTCAGATTTAGCTAACGCAGCGCCGTCTAAGGCAGTTGTGGTCAATGGATTGGCATCCACTTGATCAAACAATACATGACCGATATGAGCCGCATCAAGCTTTGCTACCACCCGGTCATATAAACCAGATTTTTTAGCACTAGTACGACCAGTTACAATAAGTGCCTTCTTGCCGTACGGTGCAGCAAACTCAGCAACACTATCTACTTTATTCCAACCGAATTGGATATTTACAGGTAAAAAATAAGAGAATTCCATGTGACAACCTCTTTTCTTTGAAAACTAGTTCTTAGTGTTATTGTAAAGGATATTTAAAAGCATGTAAAACCTCATAGGGCTTTCACCAGAAAACAGGTATACTAATAATAAGAGGGGTATTTATATTTATATTTATAGAGGGAGAGAAATCTATGAAATTTGCCATTAAACATTTATGGTCTTCACTGCGGGACCTAGCAACGCAGTCGCCTATATTGCTGGCATTGATTGCTATATTTTCATGTACACCGTTGTATATTGAACAAGATTGGTTTGCCGAAATCGACATTAAGCTATACTCACTGTATTTCTTTATCGTTATATTACAAAGCTATATAACAAGAACCCGAAAGTTTTCCATTTTATATACCTTAGTAAGTATCGGAATCAGCGTTGGCCTTTATATGATTCACGAAAGCTACGGCTATGTGCGGGGTATTGAACTGGCTACGGAAAATATATCGTACCTATGGCTGTACTCCATGATTGCCTTGTATTTCACATCGCCTGGTGAACATTACATCGGTGAAATCATTAACCGCATCAAACGGATTGGCATCACCCTTGTTACGTCTACGCTATATAACATTGTTATCATCATGAGTTTATGGTTCTTCTTCATCATCGTGGACCAACCATTCAACTTTGAAGAAACCATTTTTAAGGTACTCGCATCCATTAATATGTTCATTTGTCTATCTATGGTATGTTCTTACAAAGAGGATCCCGCAGGTCCTCCAGCACCAAACTCATTTTTTACTGTTGTATTCGGCATCATCTTGCCTAAGGCGTCCATTATTACAGGCATTCTAGCTAACATCTATTTAGTCTTGATTTTGTTAGGGCTTCGAGAGGATACGCGTTTCTTCTACACCTATTATCCGTATGTAGCCATTTTCTACCTATTCTACTTGGCTAGCTTTAGATCTAGTGAAAGTAGCAGAACACAGCAAACCCTATGCTTCTTGTTCATTACGCTAACTACACTGTGCTTAGCCCTAATCGGTAAGCGTGTGATCAATGAACCAGTTCTCTGGCTCAATACAATTTACGTGAGTGCATTCAATTTAATCTTCTTAGTACACAATGTATACTCTCTTGTGAAGGGGTTAAAACCTTCTGTACACACAACAGTTATGGCTCTTGCCTTAGGTACTGTTCTCTTGACGCCATTCATAGGCTATACAACATATCGTGAATTTGTGACCTATACTAAAGTTGATGGCGAATGGCATGCAAGCCTACCAATAGCTGCTACCTTTGATCCTAACTTCACAGACTACGGCACACCATATGTACCTGTGGACGATTTAAAACTGCCAGATACCAACCCAACAAACGGCAGACGAGTTGAATATATTAATTTTGATGCTATAACTGCACCAAAGGTTATTTCGATTGCAGGCTACGATAAATACATTGAAAACATCGAGTTAATAGTCTACGAAAGAGACCTTAAGGAATACGAAGTAGAATCTGCCAACTTCGACTCCATCTCCTTCAAGTTCCTCAACAAAGGCCTTGATTTAGAGGTGT
>CATWLR010000141.1:0-3764 GCA_958351665.1 Veillonella infantium
TAAAGGGACTGCAACTAGAATGCGGTGAAACCGCATTCTGTTACAGCCCCTTTTTTGTATGGAATGAAGTACTACTTTGGTATATAATTATATAATGTTATTGCAAAGGAGACGCATTATGAAAGACGAGCGATTTATAGTTACGTATCGAATAGAAGCAAGTTCATATGAAGAGGCGAAAGCCATTGCATGGGCTGTTCAAGTAGAACAAACCATAGAGTTTCCTTATGAGTTTGTCACAGATCCATATATTAAAGGAACCATTACTGGTCGATTAGAATCCCTTGAACCGATGGAAAAAGATTCTGCATATGTTAATGTCGGTGTCATGCCAAATGCTGTAATCGATATATCTCGTTATTATGTGGCTCGTATTTCATATCTTGTAGATACTACTGCCTTAGAAGCAACGCAATTTTTAAATGTTGTTTTTGGAAATTCATCCTTACAACCTCATATTTGGGTGGTGGATGTTGAATTATGCCCAACTCTTTACGATGTGTTTAAAGGACCACGTTTTGGTTTGCATGGGCTTCGCGAATTAGTGGAAACACCAACGCGTCCTATGATTCAAGCCGTTGTAAAACCTATGGGGACACCTAATGAAGAGTTAGCTCGTATGTGTGGGGCTTATACACGTGGTGGGGCGGATGTTATTAAGGATGACCATGGTATCTCTAATCAGTCGTTCTCTCAATTTAAAGATCGGGTAAAGCGATGTGCTGCCATAGTGCGTGAAATGAATGATAAACACGGCACACATACCTTATATGCAGCTAATGTGTCTGGCGATGGTACAGACGTAATAGAACGTGCTTATTTTGCTAAGGAAGCTGGCGCAACGGCTCTTATGGTGGCCTCAGGCCTCGTTGGGTTTGGTTGGCTACATAAACTAGCTAGTGATGAAAAATTACGATTGCCTATTATACACCATCCCGCTTATTCAGGTGGATTTGTAAGTCCTGGCACATCTGGTATAGCTGATTATCTACAATTAGGCTTGTTACCTCGTATTTTTGGGGCTGATATGCCAATCTTTGTATCCTATGGTGGACGTTTTACTTTCACAGAGGAGCAATGTATGAGAATTTCCTCTTATATTAAACATCCTTTGGGATTGATGAAAGCGGCTTGCCCAGCTCCAGGTGGTGGTGTAACAGATGCTCGTCTTAATGAACTAGTTAAGTTATACGGTAATGATACAATGTTCCTCGTTGGGGGCGATATGTTCCGTAGAGGTCCGGATATCGAGTCTAATATGGCTTACTTTGTAGAGCGTTTGGCTGACTTATCTAAAAGCAAGTCATGATAGTTTAGGGTTATATAACTTAATACGATAGTTATATCGAATAACTAAGTCGCTGACTTTCACAAAAATATGTAAAAAATTATGATTAAGTATATGGAGTGTTTTGATGAGTGAATCCTCACCGTTGGAGGTCCATGTCCTTGCTAGTGGTAGCAAGGGCAATTGTACAGTAATAAAAAAAGGAAACTCCGTCATATTGCACGATGTAGGCATTAGCTGTCGGCGCATCGTAAATGGATTAAAAGAATTGCATATCGATATGGCACAGGTAGAGGGCATATTTATCAGTCATGAGCATAGTGATCATATTGCAGGACTGCAACAACTGTTGAAACGATTTGATATTCCTGTGTACACGAAACAGGGGACATGGCGTGAAATACAAGACAAGCTCGTCGTACCAAAGAATCAATTAATTGAACTAACCAAAGGGAGTTTGACCTTGGGGAATCTCATTGTAGAACCTTTTGCAGTGAGTCATGATGCAGCAGATCCAATCGGAATAAATGTATTTTCTGGAAAAGACAAGGCTACAGTCGTGACCGATACGGGTATCATTTCTGATGATATATTACATAGAATCGATGATAGTACGTTGTTAGTGCTAGAGGCTAATTACGATCCTCATATGTTGCGTTTTGGACCGTATCAACCATTTTTAAAACAACGGGTGGCCAGTGATGAAGGCCATTTAAGTAATGAAATGGCAGCTCAAGCCTTGCTTATGATGAAGCGGCCTGACTTTATGCAAGTTATTTTAGCTCATCGCTCTGAAAATAATAATAATGCCGTCCTTGTTACTCAAACAATTGGAAAAATGCTTGTAGATGGTGGCGTACGTATTGGGCCGGAAATGAAATTACAACATGGTCAGCCTAATGAAATTGTGTCTATGCAATCAATAAAGAGGTAGAGTATGAGATTTTATGTAATTTGTATTGGCAAACTAAAAGATGCTTACTTACGTGATGGGGTAGCAGAATTTGTAAAGCGTATGCGACCATATGGCGGCATTACCATTACTGAACTAAATGAAAGTAAAATTGGAGATAAACCAAGTGATGCAGATCGTAAACAAGTCGTTATAGAAGAGGGGGAACGATTATTAAAAAATGTTCCTAAGAATGCTTATACAGTGCTACTCGATGTGTACGGTAAAACGATGTCCTCGGAAGATTTGGCAAAGACCGTGGCAAAATTAGAGGTGGATGGCGTTAGCGATATGGCGTTTATCGTTGGCGGTGCTTTTGGCGTAAGTGATGAACTACGTAGGTCTGTAAATTATAAATTATCCTTTAGCCCAATGACCTTTACCCATCAAATGGTACGCTTATTGCTAGTAGAGCAAATTTATAGAGCCTCTAAGATTAATCGTAACGAACCATATCATTGGTAATAGACTTATAAATTATTTATATAATATTCTTATAAAAAAAGGAGTTTTATTATACTATGTCGAATAGTATAATAAAGCAAGATGTATTTGTAAGGAGGAATTCACTATGAAAATTCAAGAAGTAATGAATAAATACCCTGTTACTGTTGGCAAGGATGCGCCGATTTCTGATGTGGCTGACTTATTGGTAAAATATAATTTAACAGCTGTTTCCGTAGTGGATGACAACAATAAATTATTAGGTATTATTTCTGAAGGTGATTTGCTTTATAAAAAAGTTCGCCCTCATGTACCTCACTATGTAAATGTGTTGGGCGCTAGTATTTATTACAATGGTATCGGCGAATATAATGCGCAATTCAAAAAATTGTTAGCATCTCACGTTCATGAGTTGATGACTGACGAAGTCATTACAACTACACCGGATAAAGATGTAGAGGAAATTGTATCTGTTATGCTTGATCAACATTTGAAAAATGTTCCTGTTGTAGATAAGGATTACCATTTGATTGGTATCTTGTCTCGTCGTGACATTATCAAATTGATTGCTAAAGATAACTAATTCGCATAATTATGTAGAACATAGAAAGACCACCCATTTCGGGGTGGTCTTTTAGTGTAAATTGAGAAGAATTGCATTGACTTTGCATTTATGTTATTATTAGGAGTGCATAATATACTACAGAAATTTGGGCGTATTGCCCTTCGAGGAGGACATATTTTAAATGAAAGCAACTGTAAATCCTGTTGATCAACACGTAGTAACGTTAACTATTGAAGTACCTGCAGCAGAAGTAGATAAAGGTATTAAACAAGCTGTAAAACGCATTGCAGGTCAAGTAAACATTCCTGGCTTCCGTAAAGGTCATGCACCTCGCCGTATTTTGGAAATGAACTTCGGTAAAGACGCTATCATGGAAGAAGCATTCGAAGTATTGGCTAGCCAAAACTACAGTGCTGCACTTCGTGAAAACGATATCGTTCCTGTATCTGATCCAGAAACAGAACGCGTACAATTCGAAGAAGGTAAAGATTTAATCTTCAAAGTAACTGTAACAA
>CATWLR010000142.1:0-3762 GCA_958351665.1 Veillonella infantium
GAATTGGCACGTCACAAAGAGGCAGCCCAAGAGGCTTGGCGTACACTGATTGAAGAGGTAAATTCAGACCGATGGAATCTTATCATTATGGATGAAATCAACAATGCCATTAATTATGAACTTATTGATGTAAATTCTGTAGTAGATATGCTTAAACATAAACCTGAGCGGTTACACGTTATTTTAACGGGTCGTTATGCGAAGCCTGAAATCATTAATATAGCTGATACCGTAACAGAAATGAATGTAGTAAAACATGCCTATGAAAAAGGAATTAAGGCTGCTAAAGGGATTGAGTTCTAATACGCAGAGCTTGAATATAAATAAATCTAAAATTTTCGAAAAAGTTCTTGCTAAAACTATATCGAAAATGTATAATATAGTCATAAGCACAAGGTGCTAAATATTCTTGACATTAAGTATGTATATAACAATAACCAGGAGGTTAACTATGGCTGTACATGATTACATTAAATCCGGCGATTTCGCTACTGAAAAACACGTTCCTGTTATCGAGACTGTTGACACTGTAAAAGCAGGTGAAACTTTCCACGTAACATTGTCCGTTGGTAAAGATATCGCACATCCTAACACTGTAGAACATCACATTGAATGGATCAAATTGTACTTCGTAGCTGAAGGTACTCAATTGCCATTCGAAGTTGGTGAAATTTCCTTCAACGTACATGGTGATGGCGCAACTGCAAACGAAGGCCCTGTACATGCAATTTCTGAAGGTTCTTTGGCAGTTTCCTTGAACAAATCCGGTAAATTGATTGCTGTATCTTACTGCAACATCCACGGTTTGTGGGAATCCGAAAAAGAAATCACAGTTGCTTAATTAACTGAATCAACTACTAAAGACCAGCCTTAGGGCTGGTCTTTTTGTATGTAAATTTTAATAATAACAGAAATAATCACACTAAAGTTATGTCCGCACTCAAAAGAGTTTTGTTTTTGCTCAATGGATAAATTACCTTATATCCCTTTACAGTGCTATTTGTTTGTGGTAAAGTATATGCATATTGATTTTTAGTAGATAAGTTAAATGAGGGATTATTGTGGCCTTAATCGTTAAAAAATTTGGTGGTAGTTCCGTAGCTACACCAGAAAAAATATTTAATATTGTTGATCGCGTCCTTCGTGAGAAGCAAGCAGACGATAAAATCGTTATTGTTGTATCCGCAATGGGTGATACAACAGATGACTTGGTAGCATTGGCTAAAGAAGTAACATCTAAGCCTTATGGTCGTGAAATGGACCGCTTGTTATCTACAGGTGAGCAAGTAACGATTGCATTAATGGCGATGGCTTTCAACGAACGTGGTCATAAAGCTATGTCCTTAACAGGTGACCAAGCAGGTATTACAAGTAGTGATACATTCAATAAAGGCCGTATTTTAGGCGTTGATCCAAATCGCGTATTTGAAGCTTTGGATGAAGGCAATATCGTAGTAGTTGCAGGTTTCCAAGGTATTACTGAATATGGTGATATGGTTACTTTAGGTCGCGGTGGTTCTGATACAACTGCTGTTGCATTGGCAGGCGCTATGAAAGCTGATGTTTGTGAAATATTCACAGATGTTGAAGGCGTTTACTCTACAGACCCTCGTGTTGCAAAAGAGTCTTTCAAATTAGAAGAAGTAACATATGGCGAAATGCTTGAGATGGCACGTCTTGGTGCAGGTGTAATGCAACCTCGCGCCGTAGAAATGGGTTTCCGTTATGGTGTACCTATTCACGTACGTTCAACATTTAGTGACAATACAGGTACTATTATTCGGGAGGATTATACTGTGGAAGCAAATAAACACGTAATTACTGGCGTAGCTGATGATACTAATACAGCAAAAGTAGCCCTTGTAGGCGTTGAAAATAAACCAGGTGTTGCAGCAACTGTATTCAAAGCATTGGCTGCAAAAAATGTGGATGTTGATATGATTGTTCAATCTATCCGCGCCGTAGGTGAACCTAAAACTGACCTCATCTTTACTGTAGCTATGGATGATGTTGTACTAGCTCGTGACGTATTGGCAGAATTACAAAAAACTGTTGATATTGAAGCTGTAAATATTGACGAAAGAATGGCAAAAGTATCTATCATTGGTGCAGGTATGTTAGGGCAACCAGGCGTGGCAGCTCAAATGTTTGATATTTTGAGCCAAGAAGGCATCAATATCGAAATCATTTCTACTTCTGAAATTAGTATTTCTTGCCTTGTTGCTGAAGACCGCGTTAAAGATGCTGTTCGTGTAATTCACAATGGCTTATTGTTAGACCAAAGAGGTTAATCTATTTATGGATAGTCTACGTAGTTTTATGGATGAAATGCTCAATGACCAAGGTCGTAAGGAAGGTTTCATTAGCGATCTACTAGGAAATCTAAAAAATCAGCCTATTCCAACATTGGAGCAAGCTCAAACTGGTTATACTACGGTAAGTAATTTACATGGCATTTTCTACGATTATGATAAGGTCGAAGTTACTATTTCTTATAAGGTAGTACCTGATATGTACCCACCGTATACGTTAAGCTTTGTACAATTCCAAGCAGTGTTAGAAGGCTTATTAACCTTGCGCCGCAATCAAAAGTGGCAAATGCAACATAATAAATAAAATGAACCCCATAGGTAGTAATGCCTATGGGGTTTTGTGTTTCGATAATTATTCTTAACATCTATATATAGAGTTGTCGATGTGTTATAATGAATTGTTAGGAAGAAATTAATTATATTTATATAGAAAGAAGGGACAGCATGGAAATAAATAAGGTTTATTCTGGCTTTCGCCTTGACCGCATTGAGCGCATTGATGAGATCAATGGTACCGCTTATGAAATGAAGCACGAAAAGTCTGGTGCTCGTTTAATTTATATTGATTCACCAGATTCTAATAAAGTATTCAATATTGCGTTTAGAACAACACCTCACAATAGTACAGGTGTGGCACATATTATGGAGCATTCTGTTCTATGTGGTTCTCGAAAATTCCCATTGAAAGAGCCCTTTGTTGAACTTGTAAAAGGTTCTTTAAACACGTTCCTGAATGCTATGACATATCCGGATAAAACAATGTATCCTGTAGCCAGCAAGAACGATAAAGACTTCCATAATTTGATGGACGTATATCTTGATGCAGTATTCTACCCACGTGTTCGCGAAGATGCAGAAATCGTAATGCAAGAAGGTTGGCATTATGAGCTAGAAAATGCAGACGATGAACTCACCTACAAAGGCGTTGTATTTAATGAGATGAAGGGTGTTTATTCATCTCCTGACTCCGTATTGGAACGCCAAATGATGCGCGAGCTTTTCCCAGATACGACTTATGGTGTTGACTCTGGTGGGGATCCTGATTATATTACAGATTTAACATATGAAGAATTCCAAGAATTCTATCGTGTTCACTATCATCCATCTAATAGCTATATCTTCTTGTATGGTGATATGAATATTGAAGAGCAATTAGCATTCTTGAATGATGAGTATTTAAGTCATTTTGATGCTATTGCAGTTCATACTGAGGTAGCTCTACAAGCTCCATTTACAGAAGGAAAAGTAGTGAGCTATCCATATAGCGTAGGCTCTGAAGAACCAACAGATAATCGCACATTGCATTCCTTTGCTTATGTATTACCTGATGTAACGCCTGAACACAGCTTGGCTTTTGAAGTGTTGACACATGCTTTGTTGACCTCTCCAGCGGCGCCTCTTAAACAGGCTTTGGTAAAAGCTGGTATTGGCTCTGACGTAAGCGGCTATT
>CATWLR010000143.1:0-3761 GCA_958351665.1 Veillonella infantium
GGTACTATGACATTGGCTGTAGGTACTACCGTTATCATGCGACTTGGCCGCAAACGCTATGCATGGGTTACAGGTATTCCATGTATTCTAATGGCTATCGTTGCTATTGCTGCAGACTTTGAAAACGTATTTAATAGCTATATCCCAGCGGGTAAATGGATCCTAGTAGCATTCAGTGCTGCCATGTTCCTTATGATCCTTATCGTATTAGTAGAAGCAGTACGTAGCTGGATTCGTTTGTCTGGCATTCCTCAAGATTACCGTACACAAGCTGAAATTGAAGCTGAAAGCCTTGTAAAATACGGTAAAGAAGCAAAAGCATAATAATGGTTTATTAACATATAAAAGTGCACTCACCTCTGTGGGTGCACTTTTAATTTATAGTGTTATAGAGCCTTATGTATTTTATTGAAAGCGGTATTGTAGAAATTCTATAGAATCCATTGACATATATAATAATCTAATATAGGATGTTAGTAGTGATGTATATTACTACAACAAAATAGTTAGGTAACGGCGCCTTGCATGCAGACTTTCTGCGAGCAAGGCGTTTTTTGTATGGAAAGGAGTTTCTTATGGTCAATATGATTGATACCGGTAACACAGCATGGGTATTGTTGTGTACTGCATTAGTATTCTTTATGACACCTGGTTTAGCGTTGTTTTATGGTGGAATGGCGCGTAGTAAAAATGTGCTAGGTACAATCATGCAGAGCTTCTTTTTGATTGGTGTCATTTCAGTTGAATTTATTTTGGTAGGGTATACTTTGATTTTTGGTGATGATATATATGGTATCATCGGTGATTTTAGCAAGTTTGGCCTTGGTGGTGCAGAGACAACAGTGCTAATTAATACACATATTCCGGAGCTTGCCTTTGTAGCCTTCCAATGTATGTTTGCTGTTATTACACCGGCTATCATGAGTGGATCTATTACTGGTCGGATGCGTTTTTTACCATTTGTAATATTCGCTTTATTATGGTCTGTTTTTATATATAATCCGATGGCTCATTGGATTTGGGGTGGTGGATTCCTTAGTAATTTGGGCGCATTAGACTTCGCAGGTGGGCTTGCGATTCACGTGTTGTCCGGTGTGTCTGGGTTGACTTTATGTATGTTGCTAGGCCGTCGCCGGGGCTATGGACGTATGCCTATGCTGCCTCACCATTTGCCGATGACAATTCTAGGGGCAGCTATTCTATGGTTTGGTTGGTTTGGTTTTAATGCAGGATCTGCTCTTGGCGTAGGGTTCCTTGCAGCTAATGCAGTTTTGACTACGCAAATCTCTGCGGCTGTAGGGATTGTAGGATGGGTGCTAGTAGAAATGTTGCATCGTGGTAAACCTACTGTATTAGGGGCTGCCTCTGGTGGTGTATCTGGTCTGGTAGCAATTACACCAGCCGCAGGTTTTGTAACGCCTATGGCGGCCATTGTTATTGGCTTTATAGGCGCAGTTGTGTGTTATCTAGCCGTAGCAATCATTAAAAACCGCCTTGGTTACGATGATTCACTTGATGCCTTTGGCATTCATGGGGTAGGTGGCACATGGGGGGCTATTGCTACAGGTTTATGGGCTACGACTACTGTTAATTCTGAGGGGGCGAATGGGTTGTTCTATGGGGGTTCCTTATTAGGGCCGCAATTACTTTCACTAGTGATTGCTTATGTGTTTGCCATTGTAGGTACATTTATACTATTTAAAATCGTCAGTGCTTTTATGGATATGCGTGTTAGCATTGGCTCTGAGTCACTAGGTATCGATATTAGTGAACATGGAGAAGGCGCTTATAATCAATCTGAATTTAAAAGCTCTGGTCGATTTATTTCGTCCAATCAAACATCCTTATTATGAGTTACGATTATTGAATAGGAGTTAAGTATATGAAACGAATGAAAAAGGTAGATATAATCGCTCGTGCTGAGCAATTAGAGGATCTAAAAGAGGCTTTAAATAGGATTGGTATTCAAGGTATGACGGTGTCACAAGTTTTTGGTTGTGGTTTACAAAAGGGGCATACTGAAGTTTATCGGGGCCAACAATATGATGTGAACCTCATTCCTATGGTAAAAGTGGAAACCGTTGTGTGTGATGTGCCGGTTGACCTTGTAATGGATACAGCACGAAATACGTTACAAACTGGTGAAGTAGGGGACGGTAAAATTTTTGTATATGATGTAGAAGACGCAATGCGCATTCGTACAGGTACAAGAGGAACCAAAGCCGTAACCGACGATGAAGCATAAATACTGAATTCTTAAATAGAAAGGAGACGAGATTTAATCTCGTCTCCTTTCTATTTAACCTTTTCCGAGTAATGCTTCATAGCATTGTTATCAGAGTTTAGGAATATATTTTATTTTAAAGGGACAACTTTATAGCAAAAGTTATGAAATGAGTGGTCTATACATAATGAGCGACTTAGCTCGCTTTGGAGCGAAGTTGTATAGACCACTCATTTCAATATGTAGGCCGATATGTTTTGGGGCCCCATTAAAATAAAATTATAAATATATCGTGATATAATAAGGCTATGAAACATTACGTGCGTTCCTATTGGACAAAATATAAACAAGTGTATAAGAAAGGCTTAAAAGGTATTGCTGCTTTTCTTGCCATTGGAGCGATTATAGTCTTTGTGCTCGCTACGATAGCAAGCCGTGGGATGGGCGTTATTTTTAACGAGGTAATGGCTCGTCAAACGATGATGAGAGGGACTGTAACGGTAGAGAGTTTAACTGCAACACCGTGGGGGACATTATCCTTTACTGACTTGGTCTGGAAGGATCCGGAAGGCCGAGAGTTGCTCACAGTGCCAGATGGAAAGATTCGCGTTAATATGTGGGATGTAATAACACGGAATTTTAAGGCCTCTGCTATAAACGGAATCGAGCTAAATGATGCGATAATTGTAGTCGATTTAGACGATAACAATCGTCTTGACTTTGTGCCTGCTTCGCCTGATATAAACAAGCCACTCAATGAGGTAGAGCCGCGACCTAAAACTCCTAAAAAGACGACTCAAGAGCGACAGGAGGAACTGGGCAAGAAGGTTCGTAACTTTAATTGGGACGGTCAACATTTAAATCTTACAATTACATTAAGAAATAACCAGCTGGAAATCTTTCAGAAAAATCGTCACTATGTAATGAAGAACGTGAACTCTAAGATACATCTTGATAGTAACCGTGCTATTCGTATTGATATGGAGACGGGGAAGTTCGGTGGTACAGCCATTGGCGATGGCCTTACACTAAAAGGGCGTGTTGATCTAAAGGATGTATTAAAGCATCGCATGCCTCAGTTAGACTTACAGTTTGATGTAAAGGGTGTGGACCCATCATCACTCGGTTTTGGCGATAATATCCACGATGCAATGACCTTGCTGACAAAGGTAACAGGTGATTTTAATCGTCCATTGGCTAAAGGTCGTGTAACGATGCCTGTATTACGAATTCCGGCGCTTACCTTTGAAAATGTAGTAGGTGATGTAACGTACCAAGACGGCATTTTGAATTTTGAAAATGTAAATGCCAATGTATACGGCGGAAAGCTAGAGGCAAAGGGCATATATAACTTAGATACTCGGGCTTATACAATTGCAGGGATAGCAAAGAATCTAGATAGTAGCGAGGCTCTTAAAACACCTGAGTTTGTCGTCCCTGTATCAGCGAATTTGAACTTTAAAAGTGAAGGGCAGCCTCGTGATATGGAGGTGTGGGGGAACTTCTGGTCTGGTGAAGGTCATTATATGCTCATTCC
>CATWLR010000144.1:0-3759 GCA_958351665.1 Veillonella infantium
TAAGACGACGACATCCGTGAATTTAAGCGCTTGTTTGGCTGATGCTGGTAAAAAAGTATTGCTTGTTGATTTAGATCCACAAGGTAATGCTAGCTCTGGTTTAGGTATTGAAAAAGATGATTTAGAACTCTGTGTACACGATGTTCTAATCGATGGTGAACTTATTGCTGATATTGTTCAGCCTACAATGCTTAAAAAGCTATTTGTAGCGCCTGCAACAATTCAATTAGCTGGTGCAGAAGTGGAACTTGTTTCAGTTGTTTCACGTGAAACAATGTTGAAAAAAGCATTGACACCCGTACGTGACGAATATGATTTTATCATTATTGACTGTCCGCCATCCCTTGGTTTGCTAACATTAAATGCCTTTACAGCGGCAGATAGCGTACTAATTCCGATTCAAAGTGAATTCTACGCGTTAGAAGGGGTTAGTCAATTAGTAAAAACTATAACAATTGTGCAACAAACATCTAATAAAGACCTTGAAATTGAAGGCGTTTTGTTAACTATGTTTGATGGTCGTACAAATTTATCTATTCAAGTTGCCGATGAAGTGAAAAAATTCTTTGGCAATAAAGTATATAAGACTATTATTCCACGTAATGTACGTCTTAGCGAAGCTCCAAGTTATGGTGAACCTATTATCGTATATGATCCAAAATCTAAAGGGGCGGACGTATATACTAAACTAGCTAAAGAAGTGATTAAAGCTTCAAAAGTTAAATAAACAGTTCAATAGTTAAATAGATAGCTAATTGTTTAGTTGAATAGATAGCTCTTTGTTTAGTTAAATAGTTAAAATGACTAGACTAATACCTTGGCTATTAAATAATTGAGTGTTACAAATTGATATATAGTCACTATGTAAGGTGAGAGAGGTTAGTTATGCCTAGAGAAGTAAAAAGTAAGAAAAGTAAATCATCCGGCTTGGGGAAGGGCCTTGGAAATTTAATGAAAGTAGATACGGTAGAGTCTGTATTGCCTGAAAAGGAGATTCACGAACTACCAATCTCCGAGTTAGTTCCTAATGCAGATCAACCTCGTAAAAGTTTTGATGAAGATAGTTTGGCAACATTAGCTGAATCTATTAAAAATCTTGGTATTTTTCAACCAATTGTAGTACGTAAACAAAAGAATAAATACCAAATCGTAGCTGGTGAACGTCGTTACCGTGCTGCTATCATTGCAGGTCTTGAGACTGTACCAGTTATTGTAAAGAAATATAATACAGAAGAGATGACAGAAGTGGCCCTCGTTGAAAATCTACAACGTGAAGGCTTGGATCCAATTGAAGAAGCTTTGGCATACCAAGGTTTAATGGATACGTATAAACAAACCCAAGAAATGATTTCTGCTCGCCTAGGTCGTAGTCGTTCTTATATTGCAAATATGGTTCGTTTGTTAAAATTATGTGATTCTGTACAAAAAGATCTCATCGAAGGTGACTTAACAGTAGGTCAAGCGCGACCATTGTTGGCATTGCGTAGTGCAGCACAACAAATTGAAGCAGCTGAACGTATTAAAGAGGGCGACTTAAGTGCTCGTCAAGCAGAGGCTCTTGTGAAGTCTATGCAAAATAAGACACCTAAAACAAAGGCTGCTAAGCCGCAAAGTACTGCAGAGGTACGTGCTCTTATGGACCGTTTAAAACTAAGCTTAGGATCTCCTGTAAATATTAAATTCCGTGCTGGTAAAAAGGTTCAAGGTAAGATTGAAATTGCTTTCTCCTCTGAAGCAGAATTAGAACGTCTCATTGCTTTTATGGATGGTCAAGATAACACAGACGATATTGAAACAGTAGAATTTAGAGTATAATTGATATACTTAAATTCGAATCGAATTATGTAAATTTAGTAATGACAAATAGATAACAATTCTGTATAATATAAATACAATTTACAATCCACGGTGAAAGCGTAGTCTACGGACTGCGCTTTTACTGTATATAAGGTATTTTATTGAGTTATAATAATATTGTAAGATAACTTAGTAGATCATAATACATGTTGTTGTAAGATGATTAACTATATTTTGTAATAAATATAAACGTTAAGTAACAAGGATAGACTATGGAACAAACACCTAAAGCAAACCGCGTTCATATAGGCTTTTTTGGCCGTTGTAACGCTGGTAAGTCTACATTGATTAATATGTTAACAGATCAGCCTGTATCTCTTGTGTCGGAGGTGGCAGGGACAACGACAGATCCAGTGAGCAAATCTATGGAGATTTTGCCATTAGGACCTGTAGTGATTACCGATACAGCTGGTATAGACGATACAACTGAACTTGGTACATTGCGGATGGAGAAAACAGAAGAGGTTGTGAAAAAGATTAACCTCGCTGTTTATGTACTTCGTGCTGATGAAGAACCAACCGCTGATGATATGCATTGGTTAGGGCTTTTAAAACAAAACAATGTGCCTATTGCATTATTTATAAATGAAATCAATGCAGAAATTGACAAAGAGAATAATAAAGAAAATAACATAGAAAATAAAACAGATGCATCTACTTATGTAGAAACTCATAAGGGATTATCTGAATTAGCTACTGTCATTGGTTCTGCTGATTTCACATCTAAAGCTAAACGTTTAGAATTACTTGATCTCTTGGGTGGGTTAACACCACTTGATGTAGAAGGGGATCAAACTCTATTACAAGGTCTAGTAGAAGAGGGAGATACTATAATTCTTGTATGTCCTATCGATAGTGCAGCGCCAAAGGGCCGCCTTATTTTGCCACAAGTACAAACTATTCGTGAAATATTGGATTATAAAGGCTTAGCGTTAGTGTGCCAAACAGAAGAATTACCTGCTATGATTAATTCTCTTAAGAACCCACCAAAGATGGTTATCTGTGACTCTCAAGCCTTTGATCGAGTTGATGAGCTAACACCTCGTAGAATTCCGTTGACATCATTCTCTATTTTGATGGCCCGTTTTAAGGGCAAATTACAAGATTTAGTAGCTGGTGTAGAAGCGATTAAGAATTTAAAACCAGGCTCTAAGGTGCTTATCAGTGAAGGCTGTACACATCGCCGCCAATGTGATGATATTGGTACTGTAAAGATTCCTAATCTTCTTAAGAAGCAAGGTCATACAGATTTACAGCTAGAATTTACTAGTGGAGGGGCCTTCCCAAAAGATGTATCCCAGTATGATTTAATCATCCATTGTGGTGCTTGTATGCTCACACGCCGCGAGGTGTTACGACGCATTGAATGTGCCGTTGTACAAGGCACACCAATCGTAAATTACGGTGTACTCATAGCGGCTCTACATGGTATACTAGAACGAGCGATAAGCCCATTTATTAACGAAATAAAAGGGTAGGTATAATTAATCCATAATTACACATATTAAATTAAATTGTATGCAGTCATTTAACTTTCACAATAAGAATGGTATAATTAAGTGTTGGAGTTTGAATGATTGTATAGGAAGGAATATACATGTTCGAATCGATTCAACCGTGGATTGGCATGGCGACCATCGTCCTTGTAATAGCGTTGTTAGTGTATTGTGTAATCTTGCACATTCGCTTAGGGAGCCTTAAAAAGAAATATGATTTCTTTATGCAAGGGGACAATGGTGCGAGCCTAGAACGTAAATTATCTGTTGAGGTTAGCGAAATTCGCGATGCTGCTAAGGGTCTTGAGACTATGATGACCGAGCAAGCGGCAATCCGCAATATTCAAAGCAATACGATACAAAAAATTGGCTTTATTAAATATAATGCCTTTGAAAATATCGGTAA
>CATWLR010000145.1:0-3755 GCA_958351665.1 Veillonella infantium
TCTTGGTTATGAACATTCCGAGATATTTGTACATGTACTTTGATTCTCGTAAACAGTGGCAAAGTGCATTTGTGCATAACAATATCAAGATACAAATGCGTAAGTTACACCGTCGCATCTTCATGCAGCAGGCTACACTTACATCTGATTGTGATGAAGATACGGCTAATGAAAGCCAAGAGCGAATTAAATATTTATTATTACAAATTCGTGATAAGAGGTTCCTCGCAAATCGACTTAAAATTGCTGACGATGATAGAATGCGTAAGCAAAAGGTTAAGTTTATTATCGCCTATATCGGTTGTACATTGATTGAGTTAATGTTACTCATGAATTATTAGACATTGATTACTAAATGGCTGAAATAACTGAATAGTCTATAGTAAAGAAAAAACGTATCTCTTTCTAGAGATACGTTTTTTTTATGAAGTAGGACATGTTATGAGTTAACGCTTTTTACGACGTTTGCGAACGGTTTTTCTAATTTCTCGTTCTGTTTCTGATTTAGGTTGTTGCATTGACTCATAAGTTGGTCGATTTACAGGCATAAATGGTGGGTTACCATATTGATTCGGTTCTGGCTGACCAGGCAATACCCAGAATAGGAAGCCTATGAGCCATACGAAAAGTTCAAGCAAGTAATTGAATGGCGATACAGCAGAATAGGTATTGATGAAAATGATGATTACCGACCATAGAATCCCTGCCCACGCATTAAAGCCGATATCATGAATACGACGGCCAAATAAGATGCAGGATAATGGGAATAAGGATGCTAATAAAATCCATATAACAACCCTTGTAAACCAATAGGCTGGTAAAGAAACAACAAAGTCCAAGAATAGATCATCGATATAGTGCACGATGTGGAATAAAATCATTAAAACAATGAAGCATATGATAAATTGTAGTCGATTTAACCGTCCCGTTAGATTAAAAATCGATAATCCCATACGTCGACCTTGGAATGCAATGAGCAAACCGACAGTACATATGAGTAGTGTTCGTAATACAACATATAGTAAATCCATAAGTTCCCCTTTATTTATATCTTATAGTTGAGTTAATTCTGGCAAGACTAGCTCAAAGGCTACACCTTGCTTCATTGATTTTACAGTATCCACTGTGGCTTGAATCGCCTTGGTAGTAAAATTCATTGCTAACTCTGCCGCATCATAAGGTGAATATCCCCTCATTACTGCACCGGATAATACAGCAGTAAAGATATCCCCAGTTCCTGTAGCTTTCACAGGGATAAGAGGAATATCATAAGTTTTTAAATAATCAGTTGGCCCATCATAGACAGCGATAACCGCATGCGTTTCAGATGGTACGCTGGTCATGATAACCATGTCAGGTCCCATTTGGTACAATCTTTTGCAACGATCACGCAATTCATCATCGCTAATAGGATCTGTAGAAAATGGAATATCTAATAAGAAACAAGCCTCCGTGTAATTAGGCTTTACAATATGAGCCTTGGAAACAAGTTGGCGCATAGCTACTACCATATCAGGTGTATAAATAGAATAGAGGCGACCATCATCGGCCATAGCAGGATCGACGATAATCATTTGGCCTTTGTTACCGAAGCGATCGATGGCTTCTTCCACGAGATGAATTTGTTCTGGCGATGCTAAAAAACCACTTACAATAGCGTGAAAGTCGATTTCGTTTTTATCCCAGCAGTCCATAAAATCTCTCATATGTGCCGATAAATCTACAAACTCGTAGTGTGGATATTCTAAGTGATTACTCAATACAGCTGTTGCCAATGGAACCGCTTGGCAACGCATAGCGCTGATGATTGGAATCATAACGGTTAGGGCACAACGGCCGATGGAGCTCATGTCTTGAATTGTTAAGACTCTAGGTACTTCTGTCATAGACACCTCCAAAATATTATATATTTTATTGTACGTTATGTAGGGCTTTCTGTAAATGTAATGATGTAATTCATGAAATTAACTTCATAATGTAGTATAATAAAACAGATAGACTTTTTATGGAGGATAGTGACAATGACAAGGTATGTGTTTCGACGCCTAGGTGGCGCAATCATAATCTTATGGGTCATCATTACCGTAACATTTGCATTAATGCATGCAATTCCGGGGGGACCTTTTACAACTGAGAAGAAATTACCACCTCAGGTGAAAGCAAGTATTGAAGCAAAGTATCATCTTGATGATCCCGTGTGGAAACAGTATGGTGATTATTTAGGTGGTGTTATTACTGGTGATTTGGGACCATCATACAAGTATGAAGGCCGTAGTGTAAACGATATTATCAGCGATGCATTCCCAATTTCTGCACAGCTCGGCTTATTATCATTAATGGTGGCTGTAGTAGGTGGCATTGCAGCAGGTGCTATTAGTGCTATGCGCCCTAATGGTATCGTTGATTATGCGGTAACCATATTATCTACAATTGGTATTTCTGTGCCTACCTTTATTATTGGTGCAGTTCTTGTATATGTGGTGGGCTTTGAACTAGGCTGGTTCCCAGTGGCCTTATGGCGTGGTCCATCTTATATGGTACTACCAGTATTAACGTTAGCTGCACAACCGATGGCATTCATTGCACGCTTAACACGTAGTGGTTTGCTTGATGTGTACCAACAAGAATATATCCGTACAGCTCGCGCCAAAGGCTTGGGTTCTTGGACTATTTTGACACGTCATGCGTTAGGAAATGCTATTTTGCCAGTTATTACCTATTTGGGCCCATTGGCTGCTAGCCTTTTGACAGGTAGCTTTATCGTAGAAACGATTTTTGCTATTCCAGGCCTTGGACAGTATTTCGTAACATCTATTTATAACCGTGATTATACTGTTATTTTGGGCATTACGATTTTCTATAGTACTCTTGTAGTATTTCTTAATATCTTGGTGGATATGATTAATCCGTTAATTGATCCACGTGTTACGACAGATGAGGGGACAGATGAATAAGGAAGATTTTTTACCTATTGAGCGATCCCCTCAAGAAGAAATTACAAGCTTTATAAAACGTCCTAGTAAATGGGCGAGATTTAAGGTAAATCGCTTGGCCGTAGTAGGGGCAACCATCATTTTGGTGATGATTGTGTTGGCTATTTTAGGCCCCCTAATCTCGCCGTATACCTATGCGGACCAATCCTTGATTGATGCGAACCAACGCCCAAGCTTTAGTCATTGGTTTGGTACCGATACATTAGGCCGCGATATTTATACGCGCGTTATGTACGGTGCTCGTATTTCCTTAACCATCGGTTTTGTAGCGGCATTTATCAATCTTGTTATCGGCGTTACCTATGGCGGTATTGCAGGTTACCTTGGTGGTAAGGTTGACCGCATCATGATGGGGCTGGTAGATGTATTGTACGGTATTCCACTTTTACTGTATGTAATTTTGTTGATGGTTGTACTTGGCCCTGGCTTAACATCTATTTTCGTAGCATTGGGCATTGCGTACTGGCTGAATATGGCCCGTATCGTACGTAGTCAAATTTTGAAAGTTAAAAACGAAGAATACATCATTGCTGCTGAAGCGATGGGCATTCCAAAATATCGCATTTTATTGCGTCATATTTTGCCAAACTGTGTAGGTCCAATCATTATTACTTTGACATTAGCCATCCCAGAGGCTATTTTTACAGAAGCATTCCTTAGTTTTATCGGCTTAGGTGTAAACGCACCTATGGCGAGCTGGGGCGTATTAGCTTCTGAAGGGATTAGTAGCATGCGCTCTTATCCGTTCCAATTGATTTTCCC
>CATWLR010000146.1:0-3750 GCA_958351665.1 Veillonella infantium
CAGCTAATCACATGACCCTACATCTTATCAAACCACTTGGTTTTTCTATCGACGATAAGCACGTGAAACGAGCTGGTCTCGATTATTGGCATTTGGTAGATGTACAGGTACATGAAAATATTCAAGAGTTGTATGCGAAATATCCTGATCGCAGATATTTCTACGCTACTACAAAAGCAAAGCATACCCACTCCGAGGTAAAGTATGAAATCGGAGATATGCTCGTATTCGGCCCTGAATCAAGAGGCTTGCCTGAAAGCTTATTAGAAGGTGTTGAAGAAACATGCATTCGTATACCAATGGTAGATGAGGCGCGTTCTTTAAACTTATCTAATGCAGTAGCTATTATTGCGTATGAAGCTATGCGCCAACTTGATTATCCAGATCTTAAAGCCGAAGGCAACTGGATTCAACCTAAATAAATATACTTTCACCATTGAGATATATACAATAAATATGTGTTAGAAATCCTACCCAATCTACATGAGAGGTAGTATTTTGACAGGTGTTGTTAGAGGAGGATATTATGAACTACGATAAAGCTCATGATTTAGCTCACGCTATGCGTGAATCCGAAGAGTACAAAGAATTAATGGCAGCTCAAGAAGCTTTGAAAGCTGACGCAGTAGCAGCGGCGTTGGTACGCACATTTATGGCACAACAAATGCAATGGGAATACGCAAAGTTGTCTGGTGCACCAGAAGCTGATGAATTGCAAAAGAAACAAGAGGAAATGATGCCTCAAATTCAAGAAAATGCTGCAGCGGCTGCTTATTTACAAGCACAAATGCGTTGGAGCCAAATCTCTAATGATATTTATAAAATCATTAGCGAACCAATCACTGAGGGGATGAAAGTGTTAGATCATGGCGAACAACAACAACCAAAACATTAAGGCCTTAAAAGAAGCCTTATTAGAGAAATTACCTAGTACACGTGTACGAGAACAGGAACTGCTTTGTCATCATACGACATTTAAAATTGGTGGTCCTGCTGATTTATTTATTGAACCTACGACGATGGATGAGTTGAGCTTTACGCTACGCACTATTCACGAATTACAAGTGCCTGTAACTATTATTGGTTGCGGCTCCAATATTTTGGTGAAAGATGGTGGTATTCGCGGTGCTGTCGTATCGGTTCGACATATGACACAAATCATGGATTGCAATGATAATGTATTATGCATTGGTTCTGGTTATATGTTAAAAGATGCTTCTGAATTTGCTTGGGAAAACGGACTATCTGGCCTTGAATTTGCCATCGGTATTCCAGGTACGCTTGGTGGTGCTGTATTTATGAATGCAGGTGCTTATGACGGGGAAATGAGCCATGTGGTCACTTCAGTACTAGCTGTAGACTTCGAGGGCAATATTAAGGAGTACGATGCATCTCACTTAGATTTTGGATATCGTCATAGTGTGTTCCACGATAACCATGAGGTTATTGGGGAGGTTATTATGACGTTACAAGCTGGTGATAAGGGTGTTATTAAGGCTCGCATGGATGAGCTCACAGAAAAGCGCGAATCTAAACAACCTTTAGAGTATGCTAGCGCGGGTTCAACCTTTAAGCGCCCACCAGGGTATTTTGCAGGTACTTTGATTGAACAAACAGGTCTTAAAGGGTTATCTGTTGGTGACGCACAAGTATCTCATAAGCATGCTGGTTTTGTTATCAACACTGGCAATGCTAAAGCTAAAGATGTACTTGACCTCATTAAAGAAGTACAAAAACGCGTATATGATCAACATGGTGTACATCTGGAGCCAGAAGTACGTATGATTGGTGAAGATTAATACAAACTAAATATTAATACAAGATTTCTTATGTGACGTTCCTCTTATCTTATTTGAGGCAAGGTATCATAAGAAATCTTTTTTAATACCATATGCTTATGTAGCTAATTTAGCTTTAAGATGACTCAAAAGTATAATCAAATGTAGAAATTGCCATGATTAGAAATCCTGTATTTCTTTGACTTTTTTCTATAGACTACGTTATAATTAAGTGTTGCCAATTTTGGGAATATACCTACATAGCGACTTTTACAAGCGCTATGTGATATAGAATATACTGAAAGAATTAAAGGGAGGATCTTATGATTCGCGAAAATCTTCGTAATGTAGCGATTATCGCCCACGTTGACCATGGTAAAACTACTTTGGTGGACGCATTATTAAAACAAAGCCATGTGTTCCGTGAAAATGAAAAAGTAGCAGAACGCGTAATGGACTCCAACGACTTGGAACGTGAACGCGGTATTACTATTTTGTCTAAAAACACTGCTGTTATGCATGATGGCATTAAAATCAACATCGTTGATACTCCAGGCCATGCTGACTTCGGCGGCGAAGTAGAACGTGTACTTAACATGGTTGACGGCGTATTGCTTCTCGTAGACGCTTACGAAGGTCCAATGCCTCAAACTAAATATGTTTTGCGTAAAGCATTAGAACAAAAATTGAAACCAATCGTTGTTATCAACAAAATTGACCGTCCTGACCAACGTGTTAAAGAGGTGGAAGACGAAGTTCTTGAATTGTTCATGGAACTTGAAGCTGATGATGACCAACTAGATTTCCCTGTAGTATACGCATCTGCTCGTGCTGGTGTGGCTAAAACTAACTGGGATGACGAAGCTGTAAATATGGAACCATTATTTGAAACATTGATCGAAGAAATTCCTGCACCACAAGGTGATTTGGAAGGTCCTCTTCAATTCATGGTTACTACACTTGATTACGATAACTTCATCGGTAAAATCGCAGTAGGCCGTATCGTTCGTGGTAAAATGAAACCTAACCAACAAGTAGCTATCATGACTGGTGAAAGCACTCGTAAAGCGAAAATCGGTCGCGTATATACATACAATGGCTTGAACCGTGTTGAAACTGACGAAGCTGAAATGGGCGATATCATTGCGTTCGCTGGTATCGACGATATCAATATCGGCGAAACTGTAGCAGATGCTGAAAATCCTGAAGCATTACCATCCATCTCCATCGACGAACCAACATTGTCCATGGTATTCTCCGTAAACAACTCTCCATTCGCAGGTCGCGAAGGTGAATTCGTTACATCCCGTCACTTACGTGATCGTTTGTTCCGCGAAGTAGAAACTAATGTTTCTATGAAGGTAGAAGAAACTGATTCTGCAGATGCTTTCAAAGTATCTGGCCGTGGCGAATTGCATTTGGCTGTATTGATCGAAACTATGCGTCGTGAAGGATATGAATTACAAGTAGGTAAACCTCGCGTAATCTTCAAAACTATTAACGACAAATTGTGCGAACCATTAGAAGCATTGACTATCGACGTACCTCAAGAATTCATGGGTACTGTAATGGAAAATCTTGGTCAACGTAAAGCTGAATTGACTAACATGGTTGAGTTAGCTGGTTACCTTCGCATGGAATTCGTAATTCCTGCACGTGGTTTGATCGGTTTCCGTGCACAATTCTTAACAGCTACAAAAGGTAATGGTATTATGAACCATGTATTCCATGGTTATGCACCATACAAAGGCGAAATTCCTTCCCGTACACGCGGTGCCTTAGTAGCATTCGAAAATGGCGAAACTACACCATATGGTTTGAACTCCGTTCAAGACCGTGGTACATTGTTCGTTGGTCCTAACCAAGACGTGTACGCAGGCCAAGTTATCGGTGAAAATACTCGTGAACTTGATATGGATGTTAACCCATGTAAGAAAAAACACGTTACTAACATGCGTTCCAGCTCCTCTGA
>CATWLR010000147.1:0-3741 GCA_958351665.1 Veillonella infantium
TATGGATATATATTGAACATACAAAAAGCTGACCCCATAGAGCCAGCTTTCAGCATATCAAAATATATATTACATATGTTTATATATATAATTGTGTGAGTAACTATTAGATGCTTTCAACAGCAGCGATAGCCGCAACGTCTACAACGTCTTGAGCAGAGCAACCGCGGGAAAGGTCATGAACTGGTTTAGCCAAACCTTGAATCAATGGGCCAAGAGCGTCAGCGCCGGAGAAGCGTTGTACCAATTTGTAACCAATGTTAGCAGCTTGAAGATCAGGGAAAATCAAGATGTTAGCTTTACCAGCTACATTGGAGCCAGGAGCTTTCTTTTCTGCTACGGAAGGAACGATGGAAGCGTCCAATTGTAATTCGCCATCGAATTTGAAGTCAACGTTGCGTTCTTTCAAGATGTTAACAGCTTCAACCACTTTGTCTACTTCTGGAGTGGAAGCGGAACCTTTAGTGGAGAAGGACAACATAGATACGCGAGGGTCAGCCATGCCAACAACTTTGCGAGCTTTTTCTACAGTGGATTCTGCGATATCAGCCAATTGTTCGCTAGTTGGGTTAGGCAATACGCCGCAGTCGGAGAATACGAGCATACCGTCGTCGCCATATTCTTTTTTGCTTGTAAACATGAACATGGAAGAAGATACAGTTTTAAGACCTGGTTTAGTACCTACAACTTGTAATGCAGCACGCAATACGTTTGCAGTTGGGCAACCGGAACCAGCAACCATACCATCTACTGCGCCAAGACGAACAAGCATAGCGCCGAAGAATAAGCAGTCACCTTTCATAGTTGCGTCAGCTTTTTCAGGAGTCATACCTTTTTTAGCGCGCAATTCTACGAATGTATCAACCATTTCTTGGTAACGATCGTAGTTAGCTGGATCGATGATTTCAGCACCTTCTACGGATACGCCAACAGCTTTAGCAGCTTCTGCGATTTCAGCTGGGTTACCTACTAATACAGGTGTTACGAAACCTTCTTTCAAAATGATTTCAGTTGCTTTCAATACGCGTTCATCTTTGTATTCTGGCAACACGATTTTTTTACCTAATGGTTTTACTTGGTCTTTTAATTTTTGAATTAAATCCACGATTTTTGCCTCCTTAACATTGGCTTATGCCATATCAATACTATTATTATAGCAAGTTAACAGCTCTCTAACAACCATTCTAAAACATTTCGTTGTTGAATTCCGTCATAATTTGCATTTTTATTTAATTCATCCAAGGTGAGCAAAAACTTAGGATATTGGTCATTAATAGCCTCAAGAGGCGCCAGTTCACGGTTTAACGTATTTGGATCGAGCACAGTTTCACTAACCTGATAGTATTCAGTAATGCCAGCCTTTTCTGCGACAAAATCAATTTCCCCTTTAGCCAGCTGACCTACATATACAGTATATCCACGACGTATGAGCTCTAGAAAAACAATATTCTCTAAAATATGACCTGTATCGCGGCTTGTATTGCCCACAATCAAATTCCTCAAGGTTGCATCAACGCTATAATATTTCGCATTAATGCGTAGTAATTCTTTACCTCGTACATCATAGCGATTTACCTTGTATAATAACAAACTATCTTGTAACCCTTGTAGATATCGTTCTACCGTTTTATTATCAATCTTTCGGCCAGCACTAACAAGAGATTTAGCTATTTTATTTGGTGAAAGTAAGCTACCTACATTAGCCATAATATACCGTACAATATCTTGTAACATTGTAACATCATTAATCTTTAATCGAGCCACAACATCATGTAATAACAAGGTGTTATATAAACCGCGAAGATATTCTTGAATATCAAAATCTTCGCCACCCAATTGTTGTGTATAAGGGAACGAGCTTTCACGAAGATACGCCTCGTAGGCAGGAATCAAGGAGTACTGCTGTTCTTCATATTTGCTATAGTAAAATTCAGCAAAGGATAATGGTAGCATCTGAATTTCTACATATCGACCAGTCAACAGTGTAGCAATATCAGAAGACATAAAATATGCATTTGAACCGGTAATATAAATATCCGTGTTCTCTTTTACAAATAAACTATCTACAACACGATGAAATTGATCTACATGTTGAATCTCATCAAGAAAAATATAGTTCATTTGATTAGGCTGCATTTGATTTAATATATATTGATACAGCGCATGATATTCTCGTAAAGATTCGTATTCTAACTCTTCAAAATTTATAGAAATAATCTGTTCCGGTTTTACTCCCTCTGCTAGTAGCTCATCCTTAAATAGCCGAAACAATGTCGATTTACCACAACGACGTATGCCAGAAACGACTTTAATAATAGACCGTTCACGATTCCGTCGCAAAAACTCTATATACCCATGGCGCTGAATCAACTTCATAAGGGCCTCCTCATCTATGTACGTGCTCATAGATGGAACCCAATTACGGTTATTATCAGTCATCATATGGACCGCCTTATAAACTTGGATTCCATTCCAACTTTATATTAATATTACCATAAAATTGGATTTTATTCCAAAGTTTTATTCTGTAGATATATAATTTGGATTTCATTCCTATAATTCATCTAACAACTTCGAATATCTCACCGCTATCCGGTTTTATACCAAGGAAGATAAATAGCTTCCATTGAACTCTAGTTCTATAAAACGATACAATAGTAAATAGAAAACACTACTAATCGAAACATTAACTTCTAATCCTAAACACCCATTCAGGAGAAATCATGGCAAATACAAAAACAACAATCAACGCAGTTATGTATCCACAGCCTAACGAAATACCCATAGATATTGAAAAGACAATCAAAGCCTTAGAGAGAAATAAATTTGTAGTGCATTATTTTGAAACGGGCGCCGAAGCCGTTGATTATTTACAATCTCGTATTCAAAATAAATGTGTTGCTATCGGAGATTCACACACCTTATTGGAGCTAAAGGTTCATGACGCCTTATCTGAGGTCAACGAGGACATAACAGACATTCAGCGTCCACTGCCTGGTGAAAGCTTTCGCGATACGGCCTTACGCACCATGGGACGCGATGTATTTCTCACCTCGGTAAACGCCCTTTCACAAACGGGAGAGATGGTGAATATCGACGGCACAGGCAATCGTGTGGCAGCCTCTCTATTTGGTTCTCAAGAGGTATTCTTTGTATTAGGAGTTAATAAAATAACACCTGACTTAGCGTCTGCCATTTATCGAGCACGAAATGTAGCAGCCCCACTTAACAGTAAGAAAAACAAAAAGAGCTCTCTCAATCCGTGTACTAAATTGGAAGAAAAATGCTACGACTGCGGCTCTCCAGACCGTATATGTAATGCGTTAACTATTTACTATAAAAAGATGCGTAACATGCAAACCATGGAGATTATTATTATCAATGAATCCTTAGGCTTCTAATGGTTTGTGGACCATTTAGAAAATCTTGTACGCTCATTTGTCCTAATCCAGATACAACCCTATAAATTGTGGACCACCGCGGATCAATAGCACCACTTTCAAGATCACTTATATAAGATTGAGCTAGACCTGATTTATCTGCTAATTGATACTGTGTCATGCCCAATTGTCTACGCCAAAGCAAAATTAATACTCCTAGCTTGTGAACTTCTTGTCGAACTTGTATATCACGACAATATAGGATAGGATTCATAGCAACCTCTATCTACTTTCACACTCAACACATGGTTATGCCTTTACTATACGTCTAGCCCAAGGCCGTGACTAGTAGCAGTTGAAA
>CATWLR010000148.1:0-3741 GCA_958351665.1 Veillonella infantium
CCTTTAGATTAACCTCAGCAGGACTACCGGCCCCTTCGATGACAATCATTTCAAAATTTTCATCGAGAAAGGCAAGAGATTCTTTAACCTTATCAAGTGCTGTTAAGGAGTAATGGGTATGATATTCTTTAGCACTATACACACCAACTGGTTTCCCCATTAATACAACCTGAGATGACTGATTTCCCGTAGGTTTAAGCAATACAGGGTTCATCTGTACAATAGGATCAATACCAGCTGCCTCAGCTTGGGCAACTTGTGCTCGCCCAATTTCATCACCCCATTTGGTTACATAGGAGTTTAAAGCCATATTTTGTGCTTTAAATGGCACAGTTTTATAGCCCATTCGATAAAGAATGCGGCATAATGCAGTACATAAAATACTTTTGCCTACATTGGAACTTGTTCCTTGAAACATAATTTTCTTAGCCATTTATATGAACCTCCTGGGATTTTAATTCAATGGTAACGCCACTAATCGTTAAGTATAATTTGTCAGCCTCAGTTGCTACTGTTCGATTGACGCGGCCTGCAATATCTCTAAAATATCTTGCTAGCTTATTATCTGGTACAATACCTAGACCAATTTCATTAGTTACAAATATAACTATTTTATCATCACTTACTTTGATTAGATTTAATAATGCTTCTAATTCTGAAAGTACCATATCTTCTAACCGATTTGCATCTTGTTGGCCTTGAATTGACCCATGAGCCATCATATGATTTGTTGTAAACATGGTTAAACAGTCTATGAGTATTACATCCGCTACACTGCTAATATGTTGCCACTCTTCGGCCAAATATAATGGTATTTCAAAATTCGTCCATATATTACCACGTCGCTCTTGATGTTTTTTGATGCGATCAATCATTTCTTCATCAAAAGCTTGCCCCGTAGCTACATAAGCTTTTAAACCTTTTGTAGCCAATGCTAAACGTTCAGCAAATTCACTTTTTCCACTACGTGCCCCACCGGAACACAATATAATTTGTGATTTCATAATGCACCTATACAAGAATTTATAATTTCAGTATCATTATAAGTATAACAAAGGAGCGATACTATGGAAATTATGAATATGAAACTAAAAATGATGGCTACCTTATGGGATAATACATATCGTGTTGCCATCGATGATGGACAAGGAAAGTATATTGGTACTGTACGTGTGGTAGTGAATGTTCCACTACCTCCAGAAGCATTACCTGAAAATGCACCACAAGTAGAGCCTCAACTATTAGTACTGGTAGAAGATTTTGATTTTGGTGCTGATAAAATTATAAACTTTGAAACAACACTAGCCGATTTATTAAGAGAGAAATTCCGTTACGAAATTCCTCATATCTTCTTCTACTATCCAAGCCCTCAAGATGTGTTAAATCAAACAATTTCACAATAAGGTCTATAACGAGCAAAAAGCTATGTAAAATACATAGCTTTTTTTGTTTATTCAGCTCCAATTTCCTCTTCTACGCGACACATAATAAAGCAAAGGTCGGATAGACGGTTTAAATATTTTAAATTAGATTCGTGAACGCTTTCACCAGCATCTAATACACGCCATAAAGCACGTTCAGCACGTCGAGTAATTGTTCTCGCTACATGTAAATAAGCTGAAGATTGTTTTTCACCAGGAATCACAAAATTAGATAATGGTTCAAGCTTTTCGTCAAAGCGATCAATAACCTTTTCTAAATGTTTAACATGTTGCTCTGTAATGACTGGCGCCGCATTTAAACTAGCAATATCTGCCATTAAAGTCCATAAGTTGCGCTCAATATCATATAATTCAGTAGAAACTCGTACATTTTCAGCATAGGAACGAGCCAAGCCTAAAAAAGCTTGTAATTCATCGATTGTACCATAAGCTTCTACGCGTAATGAGGATTTAGGTACTCGTTCACCGGTATATAAACCAGTTGTACCAGCATCGCCTGTTTTTGTGTAAACACTACTTGCCATATGTATTACCTCCTATAGAAATACATAAATGTAGAATGAAAAGCTATATGTTCTCAACCTTGAGATTATTTATATTCTGGGAACCAAAGATGAATTTCACGAGCAGCAGCCTCCGGAGAATCAGACGCATGTACTACGTTAGCATCCATTGTTAGGGCATAGTCACCACGAATACTACCAGGGGCAGCATCTACAGGATTTGTGGCACCGTTTAAAGCACGTACGGATACGATGGCATTATCTCCGGCCAATACGAAAGCAAGAACTGGACCAGATGTGATGAAATCAACTAATTCACCGAAGAATGGTTTTTCTTTGTGCTCAGCATAATGCTCTTCCGCTAGTTCACGAGGTACTTGTAAAAGTTTTAACGCTTTAATGACAAGACCTTTACGTTCATAACGGCTAATAATTTCACCACTTAATTGACGCTTAACTGCATCTGGTTTTATTAAAACTAATGTTTCTTGCATGATATCCTCCTGTAGATATTAATTAAAATAATGCTTTCTCTTTATATTTAGGATTCATTGCTTGTTGTTTCAATTTTGCAATACGTTCCTCTGTACGAGGATGTGTACTAAAAAGATTGCTCAAGCTTTCACCAATACCAACCATAGGGTTGATGATAAACATATGGGCTGTTGCATTACTTGCATTTGGCAATGCACCATGTTTTGAATAGTAATCAATTTTTGCAAGGGCAGATGCCAAAGCTAAAGGATTGCGACACATCTCTCCGCCCCCCTCATCAGCTAAGAACTCACGAGCTCGAGAGATACTCATTTGAATGAGTCCGGCTGCGATAGGTGCAATAACTATGGCGCCTATTAACTCTAACGGGTTAGAGCCTTCACGGTCATCTGAACGACCAAATATAGCCGAGAATTGAAGCACATAGGCAATCATAGAAATTGCGCCTGCCATCATAGCAGCAATAGTACTGATCAATGTATCACGATTCTTAACATGGGTTAATTCATGTCCTAGAACACCTTCTAGCTCGTCATCTGTTAATAGTCGTTGAATACCTTCTGTAACAGCAACTGCTGCATGACTCGGATTTCTGCCTGTTGCAAATGCATTAGGTACATCACTTGGAATGATATAAACTTTTGGCATTGGTAACTTACCATTCTTAGCCAAACGTTCTACCATGCCATATAATTTAGGGTTAGATTGTGCAGTAACTTGTTGTGCATCATATTGTGCTAAAACGATTTTGTCGCTATACCAATAGGACATAAAATTCATGCCCATGGATATAACGAACATAATCATCATACCACTTCTACCGCCAATCATATCACCTAAGACCACTAAAATGGCCGTCAAAGTCGCTAATAAAAGCGTTGTTTTTATATTGTTCATAGTTTCCTCCAATTATAGTTATGGACTATGCCTAACACTATAATTATACCACAAACTAAATAATTGATGCTCCTTTACTATCGGCTTCTAAGCAATATGTTCTATTTTCAATTCCATTAGATGTAAATACAGCACCCATAGCATCTGCCACAGCTTGTACGTGGGATTTATCTACATAGGCAATCAGAGTGGAACCAGATCCACTAATAGTTGCACCATACGCACCAGCAGCTTTAGCTGCTTCAAAGGCTGCATCACAATGTGGTATCAATGTTTTTCGATATGGTACATGCAAATTATCATCTAATGCAACAGATAAATTGCTTAATTGATGTGTAATCAAACTAGTTACAAATAAAGATGCATGGCTTACATTTTGCACAGCCTCTTTTAATGGTACATGA
>CATWLR010000149.1:0-3735 GCA_958351665.1 Veillonella infantium
TGATCTCGTGGTGGATATGTTGTAATCATACCCTCTACAGCTTGTGGCAACCCATCAAATGATACAGGATCAATGATAAAGTTTTTATGAGTTGCTAGGAATTTTTCTAGTACATCCTCATTTTCCCCACTATTGATAGTACAAGTAGAGTATACTAAATATCCATCAGCTTTAACCATTTCAGCAGCTTTTTCTAATATTTCAAGCTGTAATGGAGGCAAGTCAGTAAGTAAAGATTCTGTTTTACGCCAACGCATATCCAATTTTTTTTGTAATATGCCAAGTCCAGAACACGGTGCATCTACTAAGACGCGATCGAATTGTTCTTTCCAATTATCGGGTAAATAACGACCGTCTTGTAGCTTAGTTGAAACAATGGATACTCCAAGTCGTTCAGCATTTTGATTCATAAGCTCTAATTTATGATCGTATATATCACAACTCATAATAGCACCCGTATTATTCATGAGACTTGCCATATGCATAGACTTACCGCCTGGTGCAGCGCAGCAATCCAAGATACGGTCCCCTGGTTGGGGGTCTACTACATGAGCAACGAGCATAGATGCTTTGTCCATAAAGGTAATATGACCTTCCATAACAGGTTTTGCTTTTTCCAAGTGCCCTTGATGTGCATCAATATAAACTACTTCTGGAATATCATTGTCCTGTTCAATAGTCCAACCTAAATCTCGTAGTTCTTTTAGGCAATCCTCAATAGATACTTTTACAGTATTGATACGTGCTGTCAAACGAGGTTGTTCATTAAACCAAGCACAAAGATCTATAGTCTTATCCTTCCCCATTTCATCCATCCATAAGTCAACAAGCCATAAAGGTTGATTATAAATGAAAGAAATTTCTTCAGCCTCAGACTTGGCAAGTTCTCCAATAGAAATAGTATCACTTTCACGTAATACTGAACGTAATACGGCATTTACAAAGCCAGATAATCCTCTAGTTAACTTTTTTGCCAATTTTACAGATTCATTGACCGCTGCACTTTCAGGGACTTTATCCATATAGATAATTTGATAAATGCCAAGTCTAAGAATTTCTACAACCATGGACGATAATTTCTTTAATGGTCTTTTCGCGAAATGAACAATAATGGCATCTAAATAATTTTTTCTACGGATGATACCATAGACCAACTCCGTGAAAAACCTTCGATCTAAATCGGATAAATGATATTTTTGTAAATACTCTTGTAACTTGATATTAGCATAAGCACCATTACGATTAATATCACTCAAAGCTTTCACTGCGAGCAATCGAATATTTAGTTGTTGATTCGTTTTAACTTCAGTCATCGTTTTTCCTACCAATTAATTGTTCAACTGCTGCTCGAACACGTTCGGGATCTACTGTAGTATTGCAACAAGGTCCATTAGGTCTTTCATTTAAAACGCCAATGACAGGTATGGGAAATACATCAGCCATGCCACTTGCTAAATCACGTTCACAAGCAATAGCTACAATAGCCTTTGGTCGTGCTTCTTTTACCTTCATTCGCGCTAATGTACCACCTGTTACCACTATAAATTGACAGCCATACTCTTTGGCAATTTGCAATAAACTTCCAACTTGGCATCTACCACATTGCTTACAATTGTACACATCATGTGTAACCTTATGAACACATGAACTTTCTTGTAAACAATGAGGTGTTAATAACAATATACGTTCTGGATCAACTGTATACATATCTAGCATCACTAGATGATTAATCAAGTCAATCATAGACTGACGCAATTGATCCTTAGTAACCCCTCTCACTTTACCAATCAATAGGGACACTGGAAACAGTCCATATATAAACTGGTTAGCAAGCCTTAAAACAATAGGATGTAACCGTAGTATACCGAAACTAGCAATAATTAAGGATGCGCACAATAACCATATAACACAAATGCATACAGAAAAAATCACTGTACTTATTATGGGTGCAACAGGATGTAATTGTGAAAGTCCAGGCTCTAATATATACATTAGAAATCCCATAATTACAGTAATTATGGCACATGTAATTGATGATAATATCAGGTATAACGGATACGTTTCGTACTGCTTATATTGAGTCTCCAAAAACGATACCTTCCTTTATCTGATGTCCATTAATAAAATCAATAGCAGAAATGCGCTTTTTATTTTCTGGTTGGACTTCTGTCAATAAAATTATATTTCCATCCCCACAATATACACCTAAACCGGCTATTTTAGATACGATTGTACCAGGTCTAGTTTCAGCTGATAACGCAATTGGAACAAGTTTTCCATGAATATTTATCAAGCAATGAGTCGTATCACTTGGAACTACTTCTCCAGACCATACTTTTAAACGTTTTCCATCGAGATACGTATAACATCCAGGTGCTGGATTAAGTCCTCTAATGAGATTTACAATTTCATTAGCAGGCTTAGACCAGTCGATCTGCCCCATTTCCTTTGTAATCTTAGCAGTGTGTGTTGCCATTGTATCATCTTGTGGAGTAGCCACAATTTCTCCATTAACCCAACGATCTAATACAGGAACTATAGTTTCACCCCCAAGTACAGCTATACGTTCAAATAGTTGTCCTGTCGTTTCACCTGGTAAAATGTCAGTCTCCACGATATCGATGATATCACCTGTATCAAGACCGTCATCCATATGCATAATGGTAACACCTGTTTTAGTATCTCCATTTAAAATGGCATAGTGAATCGGTGCAGCACCTCTATACTTAGGTAAGATAGATGCATGTACGTTAATACATCCATATTGTGGTAAACGAATAAGCCATGGCGGTAAAATTTTACCGTATGCAATAACCACTACTACATCGGGATTTAGATTTTCAAGTTCTGCTTGTACTTGTTCATCACGTAATGTTACCGGTTGGAATACAGGTAAATTATGTTTTAAAGCTGCCACTTTTACAGGTGGCATTTGAACTTGTTTACCGCGACCTTTTTGTTTATCTGGCTGACAGTATACACCGACAATAGAGTGACCAGCCTTTATTAATGCTTCCAAAGTAGGAACCGAAAAGTCAGGCGTCCCCATAAATACGACGCGCAATTGTTTTTGATTAGACAATTTCTTTCTCCTCTGGGTGATCAGTAATCAATCGTAAGTTGGTTGCTTTTTCAATAAACAAATGACCTTCTAAATGATCAATCTCATGTTGAAAAATACGCGCTAAAAATCCTTCAGCTTTAATTGTTACCTTTTTATTATGAGGGTCTATACCTTTAACGGTAATTTTGTCGAATCTTTCCACATCGCCAAAATACCCTGGTACACTTAAACAACCCTCTGGTCCCACTTGAGATCCCTCAGCATGTGTAATTTCAGGATTAATTAATGCAATGAGACCACTACCGGCATGATCATCTACGACGATAATTCGTTTTGACACCGCTACTTGAGGTGCAGCAAGGCCAACGCCCTCAGTCTCATACATTGTTTCCGCCATATCATCGATAAGGGCTCTGAGTTTTTTATTAACATGTTCTACAGGTTCCGCAATTTGTTTTAAAACGGGGTGACCTGCTTTCACAACATCTAATACTGCCATTTATACTCCTATACTAAACAGGATCTACATCAATCAAAAGTCCTTCTTGTGTGAAGATCCATGAATTATATATATATTCTTTTAAATTTGATAAGTCAGTACCACGAATCATAATCGCTAAACGATACATATCCCGTACTTTTTTGATACTTGCTTCATAAGGTCCATTAAT
>CATWLR010000150.1:0-3733 GCA_958351665.1 Veillonella infantium
CTACAATATTGCCTGCCATTTTACCGAAGTTTTCAGAGCCCATGTGTTCAGAGCCACCGTCTACGAGGATAAAGGCTACTGTAGGTTTCTTATCTACTAGTTTTACAGCACCATGAAAGCCAATTTCACCAATTTGGTGTGTACCGCAGGAGTGTGGACAGCCGGAGATGTGTAAACGAGGTAGCTTTCTTGTATCTACGCCTTTTTCTTCAAGGTGTCTGAAGATGTCTTTTAAAAGGCCATTGGAGTCTTGCATACCGATTTGGCATACTGTAGAGCCTACACAGGATACGGAGCGGCGGAAATCATTTTCTGCACTGTCATCTGTTAATTCTGCAATTTTACGAGCCTCATCAGCAGTAAGGTTGATAAAGAACAATGCTTGGTCTGGCGCAATACGAGCCTCCACTTGATCCAGTGTTACTGCATAGTCGAGAGCAGCCAATAGATGCTCTACATTAGCATCGCCACCTGCGGGATGGTATTCTACATAGTATAAACCTTCTTGTTTTTGGCGATGAATACGATCATTTTCCACAGAATTATCACGCTTACCTGTTTTCGTAATTTCATATGCATAGTCAGCTGGATTAATGGTTAATTGCTCAACTTCTTTCACCATTGCCAATGTTTCTTCATAAGTCTTGATGAAAGCTTCAGCCCCGCCCATTTCAGCAGGCATGTAACGGGTACGAGCCTTACCGCGGTTTTTGAAATTGCCATGGTTAGCAAAAACCATAAGCATAGCTTTCACATGATATAATACATCCTCAGGTTGCACATCATGTGCCACAGGAATACCAATGCGAGGATTTGGGCCAATACCACCACAAGCGTATACATCAAAAGTATTATGTTTCGTTAAATTGAAACCAAGGTCCTTGAATGTAGCATGAGGCGTACTATCAAAGCCATTGTCGATGCCCATTTTAAACTTGCGAGGGATTTTGATGTAGAACATTTGCTCTAAAAGGAACTCGCTAATAGCCGTTGCATACGGCGTTATGTCGAGGGTTTCACGAGGATCAATACCGCGCAAAATACTAGCCACTACATTCGGATTGTCTCCACCAGCACCGCGATTATAGATACCATGGTCATAGCATTCTTTATAGAGGTTTAAAATTGTATCGCCATCGAGGCCATGCATTTGTAAGCATTGGCCGGTAGTGAAATGTACGTGTTGTAAGTTATATTTACGAATAGCATCTGCTAAGAACTGCATGTGCTCGCGCGTCATACGGCCCCCATTAAAGCGCCAACGGCTCATACCGGAGTTAGCACCGCGTTCGGCGTAACTACCATAAGCACCAGATTGGCCTTTATAGTCCGCAATAGACATTTCTTTCTTATAGAATTTGTGCGTCATATCTTCAAACTTTGGATAGTCTGCAATTAGTCGATCTTTCAATTCTTGTGTAATCATACTATTACCCTCTTGGCTTATATCTATTAAGCATAATACAAAACTTTGTATTGGTTAGTATACCATATATGCATACGTATGTTAGTAGCCAAGCTCACAATTTTAATATCAATTACAAATAACATGCTTTACAATCTGTAATAATAATCACTTTTAATTAAGGTGTTGAAAAATTCTAATCACACAAAAAAAGAACAGCCCAAAGGCTGTTCTTTCATTATTATTAAATTCTACTGTGTAGAGATAATTCTAAGTCTACCTATTAAACTCGACCTTCATTAGGATTGTTATAGGCATCTTTATCAATAGTCCCCATAATTTTATCTACTACGAGAGCATTTGTTAAGGAACCAGATACGTTCAAGCATGTACGGCCCATGTCAATCAATGGATCGATAGCAAGGATTGGGCTGATGGATGTGAAGTACGCACCAAGACCTGTACCACTAAGGGATACGGATGCAGCCATTGTAGCTGTACCAGGAACACCAGCGATACCAACAGAACCGATAGCGATAACAATAACACTCATGATGTACATAGTAAAATCGAATGGAATATTTGCTACATTAGAGATATATACAACTACAAGTGCTGGGAATACGCCGGCACAACCTTGCATGCCCGCAGTAGTACCGAAGGATGCTACTGTATTAGCTGTTGTAGCATTTACACCAAGACGTTTTGTCAACGTTTCAACAGTCAATGGCAATACGCCCATAGAGGAACGGGATGTGAAAGCTAACAAGAGTGGAGCTTTTGCTTTTTTGAAGTATGTAATTGGGTTGTAACCAAAGCTAGCAATCAAGATAGCTTGAACAACGAACATAATCAAAAGACCAACGTAAAGCAATACTACGAATAGACCCATGTCTAAAATAGCTTGCAAGCCACGTGTTGCCAATGTAGATGCCAACAATGCAACTACGCCGTATGGCATAAGACCAATAATGAAGTCTGCTACCCAAGAAATCAATTGATGAAGTTCATCAAATAACTTAGTGAAGATTTCCATGCTATTTGTGCCTGTTTTCTTCAACAAACGAGCAACACTACCCAAGATAATAGCAAATACTACGATGCCAATTACATTAGTTTCAGCAGCTGCTTGAATTGGATTGCTTGGAATCAAAGCACGGAATGTATCAACCATTGGTTTGATTTCGCGAATCTTTTTACCAGATTCAACTACATCAAAACCTTGACCTAAACCAAAGGCATTACCCAGGATAAGACCAACGATAGCAGCAATAGCTACCATGCCAAGGTTTGTAGATACCATAGCAACTACTAACTTTTTAAGGTTAGCACCGGCTTCCATGTGCAAAATAACGTGCACAATGGAGATAAAAACGATAGGAATAACAAGCATGCGGATTAAGTCGATGAAGCCACCACCTACTAGGGAGAACCACTTCGTACTTTCCTTGATATAAACAACTTTAGTTGGGTCATCAGGGAAACCTGCAATAATTTGAACTGCTATACCGAGTACGGCACCAACAATAGTACCAATAATAACGAGATTACCGAAGGATGTGCCCTTGCGTTGCAATACATAAATACCAATTAACGCAAGTACAAACACCGCGATAATACCAATACTTAGTGGATTGCTTAACATGAGGTAATCTGTAAAGAATGGAATATTCATAATACACCTCTTTTAATTCATATCACAACAATAGGTTATGAACTAAGTATAGCATGTATCGAAAATTTTGCAAGTAAAACAATTCAAATTTTATAAGTTTATCTATGCAGAATCTGCAAGCTCCATAAACATGTTAATTTCCATCGCTCTACAGGAGCTTATACAGTTCCAAGAGAGCTCTACATCACAATAGAAATTAACACATATAAAAAAGGCGACCTTCCATCGGAAGATCGCCTTATACAGTCTTTAGTTATATTAAGCCTCTAGTATTAGGACTATCTATTAACTAAGATATATGTAACGCGGATAGGACCATGAGCACCATCTACAGTTACGAGCTCGATATCAGCCGTACGGGACGGACCGGAAATCAAGCAAATATTTGTAGGGAATTTGGATGGATCGTTGTGGTAACGTTCAGCCAAATGTTCCATGGTTTGAGTCATACGTGGGTTGATTGTATCAGTATATAATACAGCAACATGAGTTTCTGGCAACAAGCTGATTGCACGGCCAGATTCTTCACCAGAGGCTTGTACTACAGTAGCTGTTTCAGCAATACCGCAGTATGGGAATGTAATACCGATATCTGCATTGGCAGTGTTGGAGATACATTCTTCACGGCCTTTAGCTGGGTCCCATTGGAAGTA
>CATWLR010000151.1:0-3729 GCA_958351665.1 Veillonella infantium
GTATGATGTAGATCGCAAGGTGTTTGATACCGTTGTTAATTACTCTAAGCAAATTAGACGCCGCAATGTGCAATTGGGAACAATCATGCTTGGGTGGCAACTATTATCCCTTGCCGGTATTGTGCCAAGTGCTAATGCTTTTACTCATCAAGATGGTATCGATCCATTCTGGATACAGGTGAAAGAAACAACAAATCTTAGCATTTCGCGTTCTGTAAAAGCTGGATTACCTCAAATTCTCGCTTACCAGTGGGGCGAAGACACGCCTATAGAACTTCCAAAAACAATATGGAAGGAACTAGAAAAACTACTATTTGCATACTGCGAGCAAGAAATAGGTAAACCATTACAAAGTGTTAAGTTTTTAAATTCCATAATTTAAAGATAGTAAAAGGCAGTTTGAGAAATCAAACTGCCTTTTGTGAAATATATATGAGGTACTAAATGGATATACTATTCTCTCCGTTGCCTATAGAAAAAATAAATGAAGATAAACCTTTAGATTTACAAGAAATTCAAGAGATATATAATTTTCTTTTAACTAATGACTATTATATGTCTGATGATTATGGGGTAATAAATAAGTTATTTCAAACGATGGTTTTAAATAATAGTTGGAATCACAAAATAGCACTCAGATACTTTGACTATTTATGTTTCTTAAGTTGGGAATATGAAGCCATCATTGTTAGAGATCTTCTATTAGATAATCATGTTAGCTTAGCTGGGGAATTTTGTTTAGAAACAGAATTAGTAAAAGATGGACTAAGTTATTTTAGAGATGATGCTATTTGGAGGGGGAAGGATTATGATAGTGACACTATTCCGGCATCTATGTCTGAATGGGCCATTTATTATGATGAACAAGATCAAAGGTTTCATAAAGTGGACCCGTCAATGATAGAAAATATTATTATTAAGGTAATTGATGCTGAAAAGGGTATTTATATGATTGAAAAATGATAATCCTAATAGACATTTGTTCATCTGTAATTGACACCTTTGATAAAAATTATTTATAATATAACAATGTTATATTATATGTTTTTATAGGAGGTCATTATGCAGCTTTTGGGAAATCTCAAAATACATTTTCTAGCGCTCGTACTTACTGTAGTCGCTGAATTTATAGGCATAAAAAAACTAGGTCCTGTTGTATTATTGCCATTATTGTACACATTGATTCTAGGTTTATTAATTTCTATTCCTAAATTTAAAATCCTAACCATTAAACAGATGGAAAAATCTGCAGATTATATCGGTATTGCCGTTATGATCTTGATGGTAAAAGTAGGTTTAGGTATCGGTCCAAATCTTAGTATTCTTACAAGTGCAGGCTGGGCATTATTATTACAAGAGCTTGGTCATTTCTTTGGTACTATTATATTCGGTTTACCTATGGCATTATTAGTTGGTATGCGTCGAGAAGCAGTAGGTGCTTGTTACTCCGTAGACCGTGAGCCGAACGTAGCAATTATTATCGACAAATTTGGCTTTAGCTCTCCTGAGGGCCGTGGTGTTATGGGTATGTACATCTGTGGCGTTCTTATCGGTGCTATGTGGTCCTCTGTATTGGCGGGTATGTTGGCACAATCTGGTTGGTTCCATCCTTTGGCATTAGCTATGGGTGCTGGTGTAGGTAGTGCTAGTATGATGGCTGCAGCTACGGCTCCAATCATTGCAGTATATCCAGATTACGAACAACAAATTATGGCTCTTGCAGGGGCTGCAAACTTGTTGACTACCGTTTTAGGCGTATACTTTGGTCTATTTGTTTCTTTACCTGTTATGGAAAAAACATACAACTTCTTTACAGGTCGTACCCGTGAACAAGATTTAGCAGAGGAGGCAGCAAATCATGAGTAAAAGCGAAAAAATTACACAATTTGTCATCGTTATCTGTATTGCTGCTATCATTACTGCAGTAGGTAATGTAATGGATGGTAAACATCTATTTGGTGATAGCTTAGTTGGCGTAGCTATCTTAGCAGTCCTTGCTACAATTGGTGCTTTGATCTCTTACTTGCCATACGCTAATAAATTGCCTATGGTATTCTGGGTTTCCTTAGTGGGTGTTGTTGCATCCTTACCAGGTATGCCTGGCCAAGAATGGATTATTGCTAAAACTAGCCAAGTAACATTCCTTGCTACTACAACACCTGTACTTGCTTATGCAGGTCTATCCTTAGGTAAAGACCTTGGCGCATTCCGTCGTTTATCTTGGCGCATTATCCCTGTTGCACTAGCTGTAACAGCAGGTACTTTCATCTGTGCAACAGCATTAGCCCAATTAGTACTTCACTTAGAAGGTTTAATTTAATACTAAATCATAATGTTAGATGTCTAAACTATGTTAAGATATAATTATAGATTTATATTTCATAGGATATCTATACATTAGAATCACATGATCGACCGTATTTTATACGGTCGATTTTATAAAGGAGACATTATGAGCCGTATGACAAAGGAAGAAGTAAAACAATGTGTTTGTAAAGCTATTGTTGATGCACAACCGCGGTTACGAGAATTAGCTGAATCTATTATGGCTGAACCTGAACTAGGTTTTAAAGAGGTGAAAACCTCTAAGAAGGTTCAAGATATGTTTGATGAACTTAGCATTTCTTATACTACGGGACATGCACTGACAGGTGTAAAAGGTCGTATGAAAGGCCGAGATAGTAAATATACGGTTGCAATGGTTGGGGAATTAGATGCCATTCTATGTCCTCGACATCCTCGTGCCGATGATTTAACAGGGGCAGCTCATTGTTGTGGTCATAATGTACAAATTACTAATATGTTTGCCGTAGCAATGGGCTTGCAATCCGTTATGGATGAGCTAGCTGGCGATGTCGTATTGTTTGCTGTTCCAGCAGAGGAAATGATTGAAATTGATTACCGCAATAAATTGCGTGAACAAGAAAAACTGAAGTATATGGGCGGCAAGCAACAGCTTATCTATGAAGGTGCTTTCGATGATATCGATATGGCTATGCAAATGCATGTGGAGACTGCCAAAACTCCAGCTGGTGAAATGGGGCTTGGTAGTACATCCAATGGTTTTGTATCAAAACTGATTGAATATCACGGCAAGGTAGCTCATGCCGCTCAAGCACCTCATGAAGGCATTAATGCTCTTAATGCTGCTTTGATGGGCGTTATGGGGGTTAACTCCATTCGTGAAACTTTTAAAGAAAGCGACTACTTCAGATTCCACCCAATCATTAATCAAGGAGGTACATTGGTTAACTGTGTGCCGGATTATGTTCAAGTTGAAAGCTATGTGCGTGCCTCTAATATTCAAGCTATTGTAGATGGTAACCATCGTGTTAACAGAGCCTTAAAAGCTGGTGGTGATGCAGTAGGAGCTACATGTGTTATCAAAGACCTACCTGGTTATTTACCGATGCGTAATGATGAACGTATGAATGCTCTATTACGAGAAAATTCAAATCCTATCTTTGGTGAAGCCAATGTATATCAAGGTCCACATATTACGGCTAGTACAGATATGGGGGACGTATCTCACTTGATGCCTGTTATCCATCCTTGGGTTGGTTGTATTAGTGGTGTATTACACAGTGCAGAATATGAAATCTCTGTGCCTGATGTAGCGTACATTAAAACAGCACAAGCCTTGGCTATGACAATCGTAGACTTATTATATGATGACGCAGCAGGCGCTAAAGATGTATTAGACAACTTTATACCAGCATTAAACAAAGA
>CATWLR010000152.1:0-3722 GCA_958351665.1 Veillonella infantium
AGCTAAATCTGATAATTGGCGTACTAATCTTTCTATGCGCTCTAAGTTTAAATGTCCATTAGCATAACATAGCGTACTACTGCCTACTTTAACTACTATTCTTTTTGCGTTGATGATAGCACTGCGCATAGATTAACCTCCTAGACCAACAGGTTATGAAGTTCCCACTATAATAAAATTCAGTAATATGACGATTTACTTAGGTAAAATAATTTTAGGTTCTTTTTTAGCTTTATATAAAACACCATTAAAGCCAATGACTTGGACTAATTCAGCACCTAACATATCGGCTAACTCTTGGAAAATCGTCTTATCTTCAGGGCTATTGTTGTGTACTTTCACCTTGATTAATTCACGAGCCATTAAGGCTGCGCGAGCACTATCAATAACACTATTTTCTAAACCATTTTTACCAATTTGAACTACTGGTGGCATTGTTGCTGCCAAAGAACGTAAATACCGTTTTTGTTTTCCTGTCATTATTACTCCTACTCTTGGAATGTAAAGCGTTGATCGCCAATCACAACTTCATCACCGTCTTTACAACCTTTTTCTTTTAATTTAGCATCTAGCTCCATAAAGCGCCAAATGCGTTGGAATCTACGAAGAGATTGATCATCACTTAAATTTGTCATTGCTACTAAACGTTCAATACGTTTACCTGTAATATAGAATGCAGCATCGTCACCACGGGTGATAACGAATTCTACATCTGGTTTTGCTTCGTATACTACTGTATCATCAGTAGCTTCCGGTTCTGGCTCAAAGTTTTCTACATAGTAGTACGCTCGTTCCATAAGTTCTGGTAAACCTTCGCCACTTAATGCATTGATAAGGAATACTTCGTAGCCTTTATCTTCGAAATATTTTTTTGTATCAGGAATTGTTGTATCATCAAAGACCATATCAATCTTATTGAGTGCAACAATCTGTTTTTTATTGGCTAATTTTTCAGAATATTTACGAAGCTCTTCGTTAATTGCATCAAAATCAATCTTTGGATCGCGACCTTCCATACCAGATACATCAAGGACGTGAATTAAAATATTAGTCCGTTCTACGTGACGCAAGAAGTTATGTCCTAAACCAACACCTTCGCTAGCACCTTCAATAAGGCCAGGAATATCTGCTAGTACAAAACTACGATCCCCAGAGATTGTAACTACCCCAAGTACAGGTGTCAATGTAGTAAAGTGATAAGCCGCAACCTCTGGTTGAGCTTTAGAAACTTTACGCAATATACTGGATTTACCTACAGATGGATAGCCTAATAAACCTACATCTGCCAATACTTTTAATTCTAATTGTAACCAGAACTCTTCGCCCGGTTCACCTTTCTCTGCAAATGTCGGTGCACGGTTAGCACTTGTTTGGAAACGTGCATTACCACGGCCCCCACGACCACCTTTAGCAATAACAAATGTATCACCATCATTAACGAGATCACAGAAAATTTTTCCTGTTTCTTCTTCTTTAATTACGGTGCCCAACGGAACTGGGATAATAAGTGGCTCAGAACCGCGACCATGCTTATTGGAGCTTTCACCATTACCACCAGCAGGCGCCTTAAACTGACGTTTATATCTAAAGTCTACAAGAGTATTAATATTCTTGTCCGCTTTAAAAATAACGTCTGCCCCTTTACCACCATCGCCGCCACTAGGGCCGCCATTTGGCACGTATTTCTCACGGCGGAAACTAGACATGCCGTCCCCACCATCACCGGCCTTAACAAAGACACGCGCTCTATCTATAAACATATTTTAACTCCTACGCATTATTGCTGTAATAACTCTAATGCCTTTTTAATTTGAATATCATCTACTGTACTAGATGGATTTACACCTTTTGGTAGATCAAGTTCTACATCTGGTTTAATACCAATGCCATCAATAACACGGTCATTTGGTGTATGGTATTTAGCTATAGTTACCTTAACGCCTTCATTATCAAGGCTAGGGTAAATAGTTTGAACTGTACCTTTACCATATGTATTAGTACCTAAAATAGTACCTAGTTTACGGTCTTGAATAGCACCAGCTATAATTTCAGATGCACTAGCAGATCCTTTATTAACAAGAACTACTAATGGCATAGCTACTTCTGGGCCGTTCGACTTATAAACATCTTTTTTACCAGCTCGATTTTGTATCGTTACTAGTGTACCTGGAGGCATAATATAGTTAGAAATCTTTTCTGTTGTAGATAACAAACCACCAGGATTATCACGAAGATCTAACACCAGTTCCTTCATACCTTGAGATTGCAATTCTTTAAACTGTGTTTCAAAATCATCAGCTGTATTTTCAGCGAATTGACTGATACGAATGTACCCCACTGTACTTGTGAGCATTTTACTTTTAACAGTTGGTAACACAATGGATTCACGAGTGATATCAAAGTGCAATGTTTCACCATTGCGCTCTATATCAAGGGCTACAACAGTACCTGCCTCACCGCGAATTCGAGAGGATGCATCTTCTACAGTTATATCACTTGTGGATTGACCATCGATAGCAATAATATGGTCTCCAGGTTTAATGCCCGCTTTGAAAGCTGGTTGATCTTCCATAATACTAACTGCATATAAACCTTTATCATCATGCCCAAGAACCATGCCTACACCAGCATAAGTACCAGATGTTTGCATTTTCATGGACTTAAATTCATCAGCATCTAAATAAACACTATGAGGCTCTCCCAAAGAGCCAATCAAACCTTTTAACATACCATCATAAAGGGTAGCTTTAGACATAGGTGTCATAAAGACTTGACTCGCAGCATAGTAGGCTACAAATAGTCTTGGTAACCCCCAGAATGAACCAGATAGATACCAAAACATGAGCCACATAATAACGATGCCAGAGCCTATATATTTCAATAGGCTCCATAACACCGTACGTGTATCAAATTTCATATTATAAATATCCCATAGGATCCACAGGATCCCCACTTATACGAACTTCAAAATGTACGTGTGGCCCAGTACTATTACCAGTGCTACCAGCATAGGCTATAACTTGACCTTTAGATACATCTTGACCTTCAGAGACAGCAAGCTCAGAATTATGGCCATAAAGGGTAGACATGCCATTACCATGGTCGATAACTACGGCGTAACCATAGCCGCCCATCCAACCAGACCAAACAACAGTACCACCATCAGCAGCATGAACAGGTGTACCTTCATCAACACCAATATCTATACCAGAATGGTAAATTGTTGTTCCCCAAATTGGATGTGTACGATAACCATATGGGGAAGTAATTTCACCACTTACAGGCCAGCCAAGTTGACCAGACCCTTGCACCCAAGAGTAACTTGGTGCAGACTGTTGAGCTGCTGCTGCGGCCGCCGCTTCTGCAGCAGCACGAGCCGCTGCACGTTCCGCTTGACGTGCTTTTAATAGTGCAGTAATTTGAGCGGAAGAAGCATTGAGTTCTTCCACAGCTTGCATTGCAGTGGCACGATCATTTTGTGCTTTTTGAAGAACGACTTCCCGTTCTTTCTTCTTTTGTTCAATTTCAGCTTGTTTAGCTACTGCTGCCTTTTCAAGCTCCACTAATTTAGCTCGAGATTGCTCAAGAGCTTGCTTACGTGCAGCAATTTCAGCACGTTCCTTTTTGATTTCATCAATTAATTTAATGTCAGAATCAATAATGCGTTTTAAAATCTCTAGTCGATTTGCAAAATCACTAAAGTCTTTAGAACCAATAACAAC
>CATWLR010000153.1:0-3717 GCA_958351665.1 Veillonella infantium
GAACAAATGGAAACGAAACCGATTGTGGCTACTGGAAAATTCCAGTTAGGACCATTGGCGGCGGCTATGAGTCGCTGTAATCTATTGATTACAAATGACTCTGGTCCTATGCATGTGGCCATTAGTCAAAAGGTGCCAATTGTGGCACTCTATGGACCATCAAACCCATTCTTTTATGGTCCGTACCAAGCTCATGCTATCGTTCTGGAAACGATGAACTCTTATGAAATTGGTAAAAGCATGAAGAAGATTATTAAAGAAGGAAATTACAAAGGGTTATCTATAATTTCTGAAGAACAGGTTATTAAAGCGGCGGAAACGTTGCTTTCAGAATCGAAATAAAAGCCTATGAATTATATAGTATTTGATTTAGAGTGGAATCAACCCTATAGCAATGACATTAGTTTTATGAAGCGTACTAAAATGCCACTAACAGGGGAAATCATTCAAATCGGAGCGGTAAAACTGAATGACAAGATGGACATTGTAGATCATTTTACAATGTTCATCAAACCACAATACCTGACACGGATGCATAAGCATGTACGAGAGCTGACGGGAATAACCTCTAGAGAACTGAATCATGGTGTGCCCTTTAAGACGGCTATGCAATACTTTCAAAACTGGTGTGGTGATGAATATATGTTACTGTCTTGGGGTTCTGATGATATTCTTATCTTAAGAGAAAATCTTATGCTCCATAAGATGAAAGCCTTATCGTATGATCAATGGGTAGATGCACAAATGATTTATGCCTATCAACGATACGGTACAAATCAGCAGTATTCTGTGGCACATGCTATGGAGGACCTCAATATATCGACGGAGCATTTGTCTGCTCACAACGCTTTGCATGATGCCGTATTCACGGCTCATATATGTCAGAAGCTAGATATTCCACAAGGAATTTTGCATTACGACCAAATTCGCAAGGAAGGTAGTAATCCTTTCTTATATCCACCGATTTTGACATTTTTTATGTATGAAAACTTCTCTGAGAAGAAGCGTATCGTTCATGATAGAAGGGTTCGATTATCATTCTGCCCGTATTGTCAGACCCGCTTAGAAATGACGCGGCCAGAACGATTGCAAGGGGACAAGCATCTCGCTATTGGGGTTTGCCCGAAACATGGCGATTTTGCAGTACAACTTAAAGTTGGAAAATATACGATTAAGTCCGGTAGTACTAAATTCTACGTTACAAAGGTATTAACCCATTGTACGGACGAAATTCGTTCTCTATATACTCAGAAGTCTGAAATTAATCGAGAGAAAGAGCGAAAGTATTTGGAATTTCGCCGGGCGGAACTTGAAAAGGACCGCCAAAAATAATTTTATTAATTCCTGTTCACATCTACAGTTTCGTAAGTGCTAGATTGTGAACTTTTAGAAAGGATAGATTATGGAACGCAAATATGCATGGCATAATTACGACGATGCCACTATGGAAAAGGTATATGCCTTAAGTGATACGTATCGCCAATTTTTAGATAATGGTAAAACAGAACGGGAATGCGTAGTGCAGGCCGTAGAATTTGCAGAGGCGAAGGGCTATGTAAATTTAAACGATATCATTAAAAATAATACGCCAATTAAGGCAGGGGATAAGATTTATTATACACATATGGATAAATCCATTGCTCTGTTTAATATCGGTACAGATGATATCGAATTAGGCATGAATATTTTAGGTGCTCATATTGACTCTCCTCGTATTGACGTAAAACAAAATCCACAATACGAAGATAGCAACCTTTTATTCTGGGATACGCACTATTACGGTGGCATTAAAAAATATCAGTGGGTTGCTATGCCTCTTGCTATTCATGGCGTTGTAGTAAAAACAGATGGTACTCGTATCAACATCAATATTGGCGATAAGGAAAATGATCCTGTATTCTGTATTACAGACTTGTTACCGCATTTGGGACAAGAGCAAATGCAAAAGAATGCAGCTAAGGTAATTGAAGGGGAATCCCTTGATTTACTCATAGGCAGTCGTCCTGTAAAAGATGAAGAAAAAGAAGGGGTTACTAAATTTATTAACAACCTTCTTGAAAAAGAATATGGTTTTGTAGAACGTGATTTATTATCTGCAGAGCTCGAAATTGTACCAGCTGGTAAGGCACGTGATATGGGCTTTGATCGCTCTATGGTTATGGCCTATGGTCAAGATGATCGTGTATGTGCATACACATCCTTAGTAGCTATGCTTGAAGTAGACAATGTTAAACGTACTACTTGCTGCTTACTCGTCGATAAAGAGGAAATTGGTTCTGTCGGTGCTACGGGCATGCAATCTCGTTTCTTTGAAAATGCAGTAGCTGAAATTCTAACACTCATGGGTAAACCAAATTCTGTTAGTGTTCGTCGTACATTAGAAAAATCTCGTATGTTATCTTCTGATGTTAGCGCTGGCTACGATCCACTCTATGCATCTGCGTATGAAAAGAAAAATGCTTCTTACCTTGGTATGGGGGTAGTATTCAATAAATTTACTGGCTCTCGTGGTAAAGCTGGCTCTAATGATGCCAATGCTGAGTACATGGGCTTTATTCGTCGTGTTATGGAATCTAACAATGTAACATACCAAACAGCTGAACTTGGTAAAGTCGACCTTGGCGGTGGTGGTACCATTGCGTATATCATGGCCTTATATGGTATGAATGTTATCGACTGTGGCGTGGCTGTGCTTAGCATGCATGCGCCATGGGAGATTACATCTAAGGCGGATATTTACGAAGCAAAACAATGCTATGTAGCATTTTTAAATGCAGCTGATGAATCAATCTAAATTAATGGGGCTTTCACCAATGGTGAAAGTCCATTCTATGTGAGGTATATATGAATCAAACGGAATTAGGCGCAGCCATAGAGGCAGCGAAGGGAGAGGCAACAGAGGTTAAGACTGTAAAGGTCGATATTTTTGATATTCCTGAAACAAAGGCTGAAGAATATGTTGCTAATCGTGAAGAAGTAGCAGAAGCTGCAGCACAGGTCATGAAACCATACTGTGTAACGGTAAAGCGTGAAACTTTAGATCCTGATGAAGGGGAAGCTGTAGTTGGTTATTATGTAACGGGTGAAATCTTAATGTGTGTCATTCTCGATCCATTTGAAGTACCTGTTATGAAGGTAGCACTTGATAAGGGAACCCTTAAAGACTACATTTTAGCAGCTAATGATTTAACAGAAGACATGTTAGCATCTCTCAAAAAATAAGAGGATTTCATATTTTAATGTGTTCTATAAATGGACAAATGTAAAATACTTTAATCTGCTACATTGATGTAGTAAAGAAATTTGTTTATAATAGATGTATTATAGTCATTGCAGATAGGAAGGAAATCCCCATGAATTTAAAAAAAGGTATTGCCCTAGCGCTCACGGCGGCAGCATTGATGGCATTCACAGGCTGTGGATCAAATGGAACAACATCTAATGGTGAATATAAGGTTGGCGTAGTACAACTGGTTGAACATCCTGCACTTGATGCAGCAAACAAAGGTTTTGTTGATGCTTTAAAAGAAAAAGGCTTGGCAGATAAAATTACCTTTGACCAACAAAATGCACAAGCTGATCAATCTAATTTGAACAGTATTGCACAGCGTTTTGTATCTGATCGTAAAAACTTAATCTTAGCGATTGCAACACCTGCAGCTCAATCTATGGCGAATGCAACTCATGATATCCCAATCTTGGGTACTGCTATTACTG
>CATWLR010000154.1:0-3712 GCA_958351665.1 Veillonella infantium
GGATAGAGAAGTCCCCTTCCCCTTCTTTAAAATATTCCATCTTAATGTCGAGCAACATTTTGCCAATTAATGTTTCTACCTTATCTGTAAGGAATTCACGATAAAATGCATCTTCCTTTTGTTTTGGACTTTGATGTACTACAGATTTCTTTGCAGAACGTTCCATATCTAGCATAGTATCTTCAAAATTTTCAGTATCTTTAAAGTTTTTCATCATATCCGCATCAGATAAGCCTTTTTGAATTTTAAACTTTGCCATGTTTATCTCCTATCAATTCGAAAATCGCCTTTTTCACTCGTACTGAATCAATACCAGACATACAATATTGATCAGGCTTAGGACAACGTCGCTTACGACAACCTAAGCAATCTAACTCATCATTAACAAGAACCTTAAAGTTTCCCGTTAATGGACCCCACAGTTTAGGATCCGTAGGGCCAAATAATGCTACTACTGGTTTATTTAAAGCCAATGCAATATGTAATGATCCTGTATCAGCAGTCACTACTACATCGCAACTTTCAATTAAAGCCCCTACCTCTTGAAGTGTAGTTTTCCCCAGCATATTTAGCATAATTTTATCAAGGCCATCAGCTGTTAAGGAATCCATCAATGGTTTGTATTGAGTAGCCTCCTTTGGACCACCTAAACAAAGAAAATTAGCTCTATACTGAAGGGATTTAATAAGAGAATACCATTTCTCTTGAGGCCACTCTTTCGTCGCCCAGGACGTGCCTAACACAAGACCTACGCGTAGTGGCTTTTCTACTTCGCTACGCTCCAAAAATGTGTCATAACTAATTGATTTCCACTGTTCTTCTGCCCAAACATGCAAATTAGGTGGCACAAAAAAGTCCATGTGGTATAGCTTTTTACCAGTCACCCCATTTGTTATACAAGGTTTTACATTATCCTCAGAAACAGCACTGGATACATTTAGGTCACTATGCTCTGTAACGGCAGTATTCAGTAATTCTGCTACCTCTATATATCGCTTGATAACATGATCCGTACTTGGCTTTGCTTTGTAGTTTGTAAACAGCCAATTTAGTTCTTTTGTACCATCAAGGCCAAGGCGAATAGGTGCACCTGATGCTAATAAAACAAGCCCTGTTATTAGTCGCCCTTGTACATCGACAGCCACATCAAATTTATATGGTTTCAACTTGTCTCTAAGTTCCCACCACATGCGCCACATCGTTGGAATATGTAGTTTTTTAGAATGTGCTTCGTATTCATCCCGTTCCCATGGAATGATTTCATCTACATAGGGATTATTCTTTAAAAGTTCTACCATACTAGGTGTTACAATCCAATGGAGCTTTGCCTCTGGATAGTGCTCTTTAATCCAGCGTGCTGCAGGTGTAGCATGTAGTATATCGCCTATGTAGCTGAGTCGTACAAATAATATATTCATATATATCCTTTTAGTACAAACTAGTATAGGAATAAAGCCTTTATAATGAATCATTATAAAGGCTTTTTCTTAAGATTTCTTTTTACTATTACTAGAAGATTTAGAAGATGTATCGTCTTCTGTTACCTTCGTAGTTTCATCACTACCATCCTTAATGATAGTTTTTACATCAGACAATGTTAATTCATTGAATGTTGTTGGATGATTGTATTTATAAACTGGTTTGAAGCCTACACCGAGTTTACCAGTGTAAACAGTTAAGGCATTGTTATCCTCATCAACACGAGCAATATAGATAGTTTTATCCATATCAACACCGATTAAGCGGAATCGTCCCGGTGGATTGATAACACGCCAACCACCTTCAATACCATTAAACATGAAGATATCCCCAGTCTTGACATTATCATAGAAGAATCGATCTTCATCATAGAATACGCCGATATGACCAATATCTGTAGCTTGCATATAAACGCGACGCGTATCATAGTTAGCATCGGTACGATAAATGCGATATGCGTTTTCTTGAACCTTTACCTTCATGTAAACAACGTTTGTCGCTTCAGAATACGCAGCATCTACAATTTTACTGTTACGAGGCAAATCTTCAAGTTTTGTATCTACTTCATGTTCAGGATCGTCCGCATTTAGACGGGCCATAACAACCTCTCTAGAGTCATACAGCCCCATGATAGCATAGTTACGGTCAGGCATCCAGCTGAAGTAACTAATAGAACGGCCCTTCAAATCAATCGTTGTAGGCTTGCTTTCATTAGCCTTATAAATTTTTAAAGAGCTTTCAGTAACAACCGCCATGAACTGACGGTCATAAGATACATATTTAGTTCCTTCCTTTACATCAGGAAAATTCTTAGTATCATCCTTTGAAGCACCAGCCACATTAAAATCCGTAGTCGGTGCAAACATATATTGATCAAGGTATAGGTACACCCCACCTTGCAGAAGAATACCTACCGCAAAGGCGCTCAGTACACGCGTAAAAGGTTTCATGTGTCCTCCTATTTCACGATAAACGCCGTTGGGATCATGCGTTCCCCTAACAAATCGGCTGGTTTGTTTACTACTTTACCATTGAGGTATAGTGTAGAACTAGAACCACCATCTAAATTCGCTGCAATGTAGCAACCTTTTTCATAGAGAATATCTTGTACGTCACGTAATGTAGCGCCAAGAGAATAACCTGGTTGACGACCATCAATTACGAGGAATAGTACTGTACCATCTTTCTTTTGACCGATAGCAGTACGTGGACCTACGCCCCAGCCGCCATCGCCTTCAGTAATCATCTTCTTACCATCTACGATAAGAGGTGGACCAAAGGTAATACCTTCCATGGCTTTCATATCACCAAGTTGTGTTTTGTCATAGTTACCTGCAATAAGGTTACCAGATTTAGAGAAACCTACGAAGTCTACCGCTTCTTCAGGGCCTACATCTTTACCGATAACATATTCTCCATCATGCAAGATAAAGCCATATGGCAAACGGCCTGTACCAGTACCATTAGGATCGTGGAAACCACCGCCATTGATAGCAGCTACCGCATTATTCATCTTCGCAATATTACTTGTAGTATCGCCCTTTTCTTGAATATTAGCAGCTGTACCGACTTCAATACGACGAGGATCTGGAATTTCAAGAATATAGCCTACATAACGAGCAGACTGAATTTTTTCAAGGTTTAAACTCTTATCTTCACGGGCATTAAACTTGAACAAATCTTGGCTTTTAACAACACCAACAGTGCCCAAAATAGATTGCAATTCATCTTCACTGAATAGCCATGTTATGTAATGAGGATGGCGAGATTGCAATATGGCACCGATAACGGCGCGTTTTACATTATTAAACGGTCCAAAGAGCACCACGAATGGTGAGGTCACAACGGTAAATAGGAACACCATGATGATGAACTTGACCCAATTCTTTTTGAACAATGTATTTCTCCTTATAAATCAGTGAAATGCTCGGTGCTAATGCGTTCTTCAAAATGCTTGATATCTACCGCATTACCGACCCAAACACGCAAAATATTATATGGATTATCACCAGTATGGGCCCAGCCAGATTTCATAGCCATGCTCATTTTAATGCCAGCTTTCTTAGTAGCTGCATCGGTGAATTCATTTTTATCTCCATAAGGGTAACAGAACCAAGGATTATCCTTGATACCTACTTCTTTTGCAAGAGCTTCTTGAGCCTTCGTAATATTTTCTATTTGCTTAGCTTCAGACAATTGTCCCATTTCGATATGTTGGAACCCATGATTAGAA
>CATWLR010000155.1:0-3687 GCA_958351665.1 Veillonella infantium
CTACCGAGCCCACGAGATGGAGGAATTAAAGTTTCAGACGTAATATGTCCATATTGAATTGGTTCTTGCACAGTAGCAAAAACTTGATCCATTGCAAAGCCAATAAGATTTTTTTTAGGATCTTCAGCACGTAAAATGTCTGCGCCAAAACCTTCAAAAGTATAGGTGTATTCAGTAGCTTTTACATCAGGTGTAAAGCTAAAAATATTGTATAGATTGAGTGCCAAACCTAAGCAATCAAAACCAGGTCCACAATTAGCACTAGTGGCTGGTACTTGTACGCGAACAGTGTTCATAGTTTAAGCTTCCATAATACGAATTACACTATTAACAGACTTAACGGAACGCAAGCTGTTAAAGGAATCAATAAGATTTAAAATATAAGATCTAGGACATTTAGATGTTACAATCGCTAATACAGCCGTTTCTGGATCCATATTTCTTTGAACGATGGATAAAACAGAAATCTTTTGTTCTGCTAATTTGGCAGAAATTTTAGCTAATACACCTGTTTTATTATCTACTTCCAAACGTAAGTAATAGCTAGATTGAATCTTACCAGGAGCGTAAATATTCTTTTGGTCATAATAGAATGGTTTCAAACGACCTGTTTCGTTGTATGAAACATTTTTAGCCACTTCCATAATATCGGATACTACAGAGCTACCTGTAGGTAAGCTACCAGCACCACGACCGTACAGCATTACATCATCAATACCATTACCTTTTACATAAATCGCATTATAAGAACCGCGAACAGATGCTAAAGGATGTGTGGTAGGAATAAATGCTGGGTATACATTTAGAGATAAACCTTGACTAGTTTCTTTTGCAATACCTAATAGCTTGATGTTATAACCAAATTCTTTACCGAATTTAATATCTTCCGTATCAATACAAGTAATACCTTCTACGGATACATCTTCAAAGAAAATGCGACGATTGAAACTAATAGATGCAAGGATAGCAAGTTTACGTGCCGCATCTAGACCTTCAACGTCTGCTGTAGGATCGGCCTCAGCATAACCAAGATCTTGCGCTTCCTTTAGTACGTCTTGATAGCTTAAACCCTCTTCAGACATTTTAGTTAAAATAAAGTTTGTAGTACCATTCATAATACCGATGAGCTCGGTAATACGGTTGCCAGCTAAGGACTCATATAATGTACGGATAATTGGAATCCCACCTAATACAGATGCTTCAAAGCGTAAATCTACGCCGTTTTTGCTAGCTAAGTCTAATAGATATGGGCCGGATTCTGCTAACAAATCTTTATTTGCAGTTACTACATTTTTTTTAGCCTTTAAAGCACCTTCTACACAATCTTTAGCAAAGGTTGTACCACCCATTAATTCCACAACCATTTGAATGGAATCATCTTTTAGTACTTCATCAATATCTGTTACATATTGAGCTGTTTCAGGCAATGTAATATCGCTATATTTATCAGGATTACGTACAAAGATTTTAGAAATTTCAACATTAACACCTGTGCGATTTCTAATTAACTCAGCATTATCTTGCAATAAATTAAATGTACCTTGTGCCACAGTACCAAAACCTAATAACGCAATTTTTATAGTGGTCATAATTGTCCTACTCTCTTAATTAGCCTATGCTTGGCCTAAAATTTCTACTTTAATAATGCCCTTCATAGAGCGAATATCTAATAATAAATCTTCTAATGAACCTTGTAAGTCTTTAGTTTCAAAGGAAATGCTGCTATTAGCTATTCCTTGTAGTGGAATGTCTTGATTGATAGTCAATATACTACCATTGCGTTCTGCAATTGCTTTTAACACACTAGATAACATACCTGATTCATTAGACATTGAAACATAAATGCTTACAATTTTACCTTGAGCAATTTCAAAAAATGGGAATACATAATCTTTATACTTATAGTATGCAGAACGACTCAAATCCATCTTTTCCACTGCTTCATTAATAGTCTTAACCTCACCTAGTTTCAAAATTTCTTTTACCTTAATCGTCTTTTTTATCGCTTCTGGTAAAATATCTTCTTGCACCAGATAAAACTTATCTTTTTTTGGTTTAGTCATAGAACACACACTCCCTTATTGTTCTGTTGAAGTTTCTTGGGCTACAAATTGACGCCCATATAATGTTAACACCGCATACATGCCGACAAAAAATGGCAAATACTCTGCCATAACACGCCATGCTACAGCAATAATACCAACCGTTCCATTAGGGACAAAGGTACTAAACAATACTACAAATAGTCCTTCTGCAATCCCTGTTCCCCCTGGTGTTGGTGCAAAATATAAAATAAGATTCAATAGAATCATTCGATCTAATATATTAATGATCGGAATATCTGGTGTAAAAGCATACATTAATGCTGGCGCAATACAGTATAAGCATAATAGACTCAACCCAGATTCAATAAATACAATAAACGATTGAATTGGTTGTTTATATAGTAATCCTAAACCTTGATTTAACGTTTCTAATTTAGAAAGCCAATCTTTCGTTTTATGTGCTTTAAACCGTTGCGCTAAGTTATATACAAATTGACGCATATATTTGGTTTGTAAGATATAAGCACCTACCAGTATTGCAATGACCGATAGTACTGCAAAAATTAATAGCATATCTCTTGAAATATATGGAATTTCAATAGCATCTCTTAAGAATACGAAGGGTAACATAATAACAAGGAACATAATAGAAAATACGGTACGTATTAACACAATAGGAGTCCCTCTAGATATTGGCACACCATAACTCCGTAATACTAATACTTGAGCAACAGCACCCCCACTAGCACCTGGGGTTAACATAGCCATGAAATAATTACTAAAGATTACACGAAGCACAGCCTTTATAGATAACTTATATCCTCCGATTTTTACGAGTCTTTGTAATCGTAAACCATCAAAATACATGCCTGCTATTAAGGCCACTAAAGCCAATAATAAAGAAATACTATTAAATGATGAAATTGTTTTTAATGCATCTAGATCAATAGTGTAGTAAATGATACCAATTGACACAGCCAATAGTAAGAGAAACATAAAAATGCCTCTCTTCATCATTTTACTCATATCAAATCTCCATAATTAATTAGCTCAATATTATGTTGTCTAATATATAAATGCGTATGGTTTGAACATACAGCTTGTAATTCATCTTCCCAATGATAGCCCCATTTATATTGATTTCCAAGAAGCGTATTATTTAAACCTGGATGAATCATCAATTCATGAGTACCGGATTTTTTAGATACGGATTTTAATATACCCATTAATGTTTTTTGATTAATGTGTCCCCCATTTACCATACCCCAAAAATATTGTGTGGAATACATGCCATTATCACGTATTGTAGGACGTGCTTTGGCAGCCACAGTGGATAACCCTACCTTACCTAACAATCGCACCGGAGAGTACATATAATTGACAAATAAAGAAGATTCATCTGGAATGCGTATAGCATTAATACCATACTGTTTAGCTTGCTCAATAACGATTGGTAGTACTGTTGGTAATACATGCATATGTTGATGACCGTCGATATGCGTTACGTGCAAACCAGACTCCATAATACGTTCTATTTGAGCGTGAATTTCTTTACGCAATTCACTATAATTAATCTTCCCAGTATAAATTCGTTTCATAAAATCTATATATGTTTCTGGAAAGACGCCTTCAGATGTAAGTA
>CATWLR010000156.1:0-3677 GCA_958351665.1 Veillonella infantium
CTCAAGCAGATCGATGTTTTTTCTTTAATCCCTTTGCACTCCATACGATTAAGCGCGTTCTAGGAAATATCTTTGATTCCCTGTATCATCATCCGCGTGAAATCAAATTATTTTTCTACTATGTTAACGAAGAAGTAGAAAACTTCTTAAATAACCATGTGCGACTCGAACAGGAAGAACCTATCGATTGCAGCGATCTCTTTGAAGAAAGCGATGCAAAAGAACGAATTTTAGTGTATTCCGTTAACTTGTTTTAGTATATTCTGTCAGCTTATCTTAATGTATTCATTCCATTTATTTTAGTATGTAAGAAGTATGTAAGAAACCTCAATGTTGAAGGGTTGTTTTAGGGGCTCTAAATTTGTACGACTAGGACATAATTCAAATTGAGGTTTTATTCTATTTTTAAGAAACTTTCACCTAGATTATTAAGGAAAAAGCAGATAAATTCTGCTATAATAATATATTAAGGATTATAAAATCAAATTATTTTTTATGGTTCTATACATTGATTCGTATGCACTAATGTAGTGGATAGGGCTGAGTGTATTGAAGAATGGAGGTACCCGTGGAAATCATCGATACAGCATTGATTGAACGCATTCGCAAGGCCTTAATTAAACGATATGATCGAAATCAACAAATTCAACAAATGATTGAAGAAATTGGTGTCGAAGAGGGACTCAATGAAACTGAATTGGCTATTGTTTATCAAGCTTATTTAGAGGTTAAGGAACGCATATACTATACATCCTCTCTCGTCGATTTGTGGAATCAAATTGAAGAGGTTCAAAAACGGATGTCCATGTTGCATACCTATGATTCTCTTGAAGAGGATTTGTTTGGCAATGTGTTAGGCGACGATAAAGAGAATATCATCATTTCTGATGAATCTTATCTTGGCAAGGGTGCTAGTCATAATAATGATGTATACGCTATGGAACAGGTCCAATTATCGGATATTCCTGTGCAGCATGATTCTACAGTGGGCATGAACCATATTAAATTGAACGAATTGCATTCTATGGGTGGTCTTTTTACAGGATCTGGTGAAAGCTCCCAACATGAGATATCGGACCTTGATGAAGACATTGTAGAGCATATGGATGTAAATCCACTAGATGGCGTGGAAAGCTTAGAAGTCCATCACTTAGATGAAGAAAATCCATTTGATGCGGAAAACTCAGTATTACTTTCAAAATCTAAAGATATAGAAACATCCAATACAAATAAGGATGCATCTAGTAAAAAAGATGATATAAACGAAAATGATATGTCCTCTATTGATCCATATACAGCAGTAAATGCTTTATTATTCGGTAAGTCTGGCTTAGATTCAGATAAAGCCAATAAGAAGATGGAAAAGCTTCTTAAAAAGCAATTGAAACGCGTAGATGATGAATGGGCACGTATCAATGGAACCGACGATACATCTAAAAAATCTAAGGATTTAAAAAAATTCAAAGAAGATAAGAAATCCAAGGGCCACAAGAAATCTAAAGAAGATAAGAAATCTAAAGAGGATAAAAAGTCCAAGGAAGAGAAAAAAGAGAAAAAACATAAGAAGTCCAAAGAAGAAAAACGGGCTAAGGACGAAGAAAAATTAAAGAAAAAGAAAGACAAGGCTGAAAAGAAGCTTAAGGTCTTAAATGATAAGTTAAAAACAGTCTTTTTAGGCGATACTTTCAAGAAAAAAGATAAGAAGAAAGACAAGAAAAAGGATAAAAAATCCAAAAAGGATGGATCCGAAAAAAAGCAAAAACGATAGTTTCCGTATTGAATAGTAAGGCCTCTGAACAGAGGGTTAAGGAGAGTACTAGTGCGAAGAAATCGGCAAATGCTGAAACTATCGACCGCGGATGCGGTAAATGCAAACGATGTAAGGGGCCTAAATGTAAGAAATATCCAATATAATTACAGTTAGGTAGTATAGAGTAGTTACGTTATATAAAGAACAGTAGGGGTTAATGATGAACCGATGGCAACGATTATTTGAAGGCATACGAACAGAGATTAAGGTGTTTATCTTTTTCTCTGCTTTGTTGACTGCATTTAGAATCGTGTTTCTTGCAGTATTTCAATCACAACTAGCATCTGTGACGATGGAGAATATCCTTACGTCCTTATGGCTAGGCTTTAGATTGAGTCTCAAGACAGTCGGTTCTTTGTGTTTACTAGGCTTTTTAGGAGGCACATTGGTACATACCTTTGTACCTAAATGGCCATCCTTACGCATTAAACAGGTTGTGTATTCCATAGCGACTGTACTGTTGACCTTCCTATTCTTAGGCCGCATTCCGTTCTACAAAATATTCAATTCCTCTTATAATGCGATGCTCATCAATGGTAAAAACGATGATATCGGCGCCATTGTAAATACGGCGATTAACGAATATAATGCCCTCATGTACATTGTTGGGGCCGTAGTATTGAGCGCAGCCCTTTGTTATTTCCTCGTTAAATTCTTGGCGTGGGGTACAAAGAAATATAGTGATTACGTTGATACTCAATTAGTTTGTTCTACTTGGTATCCTAAGACTAAGAAAACGCAATGGATCACAGGTATTGGATTGACTGTAGCTATTGGTGTATTAGGTCTGTTCTTTAGATTTGGTGGTGCTTTTAACTATACGAATTCCATTAACTGGGAAAGTGCGGCGCGCCTCAGTTCTAATTTATTAAACGAAACTATCCTCGACGATGTGCAGGCTCTTTATCGTGTTAAAAGCATTGCAAAACGCGCGGAGGAGTTAGAGGTTATCAACTTAACCCCTCAAGAATTGAGTGAGAAAATTAGTGCCATTGGTGGTACCTTTAATGGTAAGAATTTTGATGGTTCTTTCACAAGAACTATTACGACAGAGCGTTTAGCGGAGCAACCACAGTCCATTAACATCGTTCTCGGTGAATCCTATGGTTTATGGCCATTCCTCGCTGAATACAACGAACCTGGTGCGTACCTCGTTGAACAAGGTCGTAAATACGCTGCTAGTCCTCAAGCGATGAGCACGCAGCTCGCTCTTGCCCAAGGTACAGGCACGATGCCTGCTATCAATGGTTTACTCACAGGTATGCCTGACACAGGTCTATATCCTAATTACGAAGGTGAAAGTTTCAAACAACCGTATGGCTTAGGAATTGGTTCTGTTATGAAAAAGCTAGGCTATAAAACTGTATTCTGGTACGGTGGCTTTAGTACATGGCAAAATGTGAAGAACTTCGTCTTGTCTCAAGGTTTTGATGAATTCCATGATGCGTCTGAAATGCCAAGCGAAGAAGGCAATGCATGGGGGGTAGCGGATAAGGATATGTTTAAAGCCATTTCCGCGTACATGGATCAACATAGAGGGGAAAAAATCCTCAATGTTATTATGACCACATCTAATCATCCTCCATATAGCGTTAATGTCACTAAAGAAGGCTATGATGTGAATAAGGTAAAAGGCCATTTGCCTGATTCAATCGCAGAAACTGACAAGCAATTGAACGAAATGGGTCATATTTGGTATGCGGACCATGTGATGGGAGAGTTCATCGCCAGTGAAGAAAAAGCAGATCCTTCTGCACTCTTTGTTATCACTGGTGACCATAGTGAACGATTTACCTTTGCTCGTGAAGTAAGTCCTAATGTGGCGTCTACGATTCCCATTATCTTCTACGGTCGCGGCATTCATAAA
>CATWLR010000157.1:0-3674 GCA_958351665.1 Veillonella infantium
GTTTATATGCATTAGAGAATGCTAAACAATTAACATTCCCTATGATTGCTGTAAATGACTCTTACTGTAAATATCTTTTCGATAATCGTTATGGTACTGGTCAATCCGTTTGGGATGGCATCATGCGTACTACTAACTTGACTGTAACAGGTAAAAATGTTGTCGTTGCTGGTTACGGCTGGTGCGGTAAAGGCGTTGCTATGCGTGCAAAAGGCCTTGGTGCTCATGTATATGTAACTGAAGTAGATCCAATTAAAGCCGTTGAGGCTGTATTTGATGGCTTCAAAGTGTTACCTATGATTGAAGCTGCTAAAGTGGGCGATATCTTCTGTACTGTAACAGGCTGTAAAGATGTTATTGTAAAAGAACATTACGAAGTGATGAAAGATAAAGCCATCATGTGTAATGCGGGGCACTTCGACTGCGAAGTAAACGTAGCTGAACTAGCTGATCTTGCTGTAAGCCATGAGCGTGTTCGTCAAAATATCGAAGGCTATACTATGGCTGATGGTCGTAAACTATATGTATTGGCTGAAGGTCGCTTAGTTAACCTTGCAGCTGGTGATGGTCACCCTGCAGAAATCATGGACTTGTCCTTTGCTATGCAAGCTCTTGCTGCAGAGCATATCTTGAAAAACGGCAAAGAAATGGAGCCAAAAGTATATGTATTGCCTCATGAATTAGATGTGGAAATCGCTAAACTTAAATTGAACTCCATGGGCTATGATTTAGACTCTTTAACACAAGAACAAATCGATTACTTAACAAAAGTAAACTAATATTGAATAGAAATGTAATAGTAAATGATAGGCTTAGGTGTATTATTACTACTATAAACTTTCAGAATTAATAACTATAACCGAGCTATAATGGCTCGGTTATACCTATGAGGGAAGACTATGTCTGATTTATTGATTACTCATGTAGACGTTCTCACCGATGAGGGCGTTCTTAAAAACCATGCCATTGAAATTGAAAATGGCTATATTACAGCTATTTTAAATGACAGTGAAGCTATTAAGGCAAAAGATACTACTAAGGAAGTGCTAGATGGTAAAGGCCAATTAGCAGCACCAGGTCTTGTAAATACGCACACTCATATTGCGATGGGCCTATTTAGAAACTATGCAGATGATCTTGAGCTTATGGAATGGCTAGAAACGGCTATTTGGCCAACTGAGGCAAAGCTTAACGATGAATATGTACGGTATGGCACACAACTTGGCATCGCTGAAATGTTGCGCTCTGGTACAACAACCTTTAGCGACATGTATTTCTTTATGAATACTACCGCTGAGGTAGTAAAAGAAACGGGCATTCGTTCTGTATTATCTCGTGGCTTAGCAGGTGTTTCTCCAACAGCAGATCAAGCATTAGTTGAGAATGCTGATTTATTCCGCACTTGGAATGGCTTTGATAATGACCGCATCAAGGTATTATTAGGACCACATGCGCCATATACTTGTCCAGATGCTTATATGGAGAAGGTTATCTCCTTATCTCATGAATTAAATTGTGGCATTCACATGCACTTGTCCGAAACTAAAGGGGAAGTGGAGAATGTTATGAAAGCTACAGGTAAAACTCCAATCGCTCATATGCATGATTTAGGGTTATTCTGGAATACTACATTGGCCGCACACTGTGTTCATGTTACAGCTGAAGATATGGAAATTATGGCTGAAAATAATGTAGCTGTTGCCCATAATCCACAATCTAACCTTAAATTAGCAAGTGGTATTGCACCAGTGCCTGAAATGATTGGTAAAGGTATTACGGTTGGGCTTGGTACTGATGGCTCTGCATCTAATAATAATGCGGATATGCTTGAAGAAGTACGCCTTGCTGCAACCTTACATAAAGCACGTCTCTACGATCCTAAAGCCATTCCTGCACAAGCAGCTTGGCATATGGGCACTGTAGAAGGAGCGAAAGCACTTGGTTATACAGACCTTGGTGTATTAGCGAAAGGCTATCGTGCAGATATCGTGCTATATGACGTATCTGGTATGCACTGGATGCCTCGTTACAACGATTTAGCAGCACTTGTATACTCTGCAAATAGTTATGATGTAAATACTACAATTGTAGGTGGCAAAGTTCTTATGAAAGACAAAGAATTGCTTACTATTGATGAAGAAAAACTTCGCGCAGAAATCACTAAGGCTCAAGCGTATTTCAGTAACTAATATTAGTAAAAATTATATCTGTAACAGATTTGCTTTTTGCTGTCTATTGTAGTATTTTTCAGGTTTGTATTTAAATAATATAAGTTTGTATGCGAGGTACTGCTATGCTAAAAAGAATACTTCAATACCTTTCACTTTGTATGGCCTTAGTTAGTTTATTGATATTAGCTGGTTGTAGTAGTAATAGTGCGTCTTCTCAGTCTAAAGGACCTGAAGGGGAATGGATTGCTTACTCAGGCTATACCGTTCAAAATGTAGTGAGTGCTGTTGACACGCCTATTTTTACGATGAATCTTACAGCTCGAAATGATAGTAAGACGATTTATACTGCAGATATGAAAGCTTATAATTATCAATATACGACGCCTGAAAAGAGACCTGTAATTGAATCTACTCAAATGGTAGGGGATATAAAGGAAGCTCGTCTAAATTATATTACAGCACTTACACTTGTAATGAGTGCTAACGATATAGTAGGTAACGCAGATAGCTCGAATTTAAATACAATTAAGATGGATATTAGGGACATACCCAATACTGATCTTATTTATGATTCAAAAACAGATACTATTAAATTTATGGATCAAACCTTTAAACGAGTTAGCGATACGAACAATTTACAAACATTGGCCGATGCATATAAGAAAGACCTTCAAGTAGCTTCTAATAAATATTTAGAAGAGATTGGGAATGCAGCAAATCCTAAAACAAAATTTATAACAACCTATAACTTTGATGACTCTATCATTAAAGACAATAAGAAATGATTTATAAAAGAAAACCCACTTCTATTATGATATATTCCTTTATTAGATACTTAATAAAGGGGGGATATATCATATGGAGTGGGTTTATTTTGTAATGTTTTATTTTTAATGTTATTTTATTACTTTCACCAAGAACATTGGTACAGGAATATAAAATTCATCTTCTTCACTGTAAATACGAGGTCCTACTGTGGAATCAATGGTGACAGAGCTAGCACCTAATTTTGTGAGCACTTCTTTGTCCCATTGAGGACGTGTGTAGGATGAAATTTCAAGCATATGATAAATAGTATGGCATCGCTCTTTTAACTCATTGCTTACATGTTCATGGGCATGATGTACGGATTTCGGCAAATCATGATGATTGCGAGCATATTCCGCATCATAATTGAGGATTAAACCGCCTGGACGAATGATACGTAACCATTCAGCATAGGCTTTATCTGGATGTGGTAAATTCCATGTTACATTACGAGCTACAACGATATCAAAGGTATTCGTATCAAAGTTAAGATTTTCTGCATCCATCACAGAGAAGGTAGCATCAGAATTTAGTGATTCAGCCAGTTGGTTAGCTTCATCAATCATATTAGGTGTGATGTCAATACCATGTACTGTATGGCCTAATTCAGAGAGAATGATACTAAAAAATCCAGCGCCACAGCCAATATCTAAAATACGTAAAGAACGGTCAGAATCAAAAATATGACTCATTAAC
>CATWLR010000158.1:0-3659 GCA_958351665.1 Veillonella infantium
CGCTTATCTTGATTATGTTCCAAAATAAGTTCTGTATATAATTGATCCATTTCCATTGATGGTAAATCTCCTAATCTTTAAAACCCATTACTGAACGAACTGTCTTCAATACTTCTAAGAATGCATCTAAATCTTCCTTACGAGTATATAAGTACATGCTTAGACGAGTAGATGCAGATACATTGTAGAATGCACCTAATGGTTGTGCACAATGGTGTCCAGAACGAACACAAATGCCTTTAGAGTCCAAAATCGTAGCTACATCATGAGGATGTACATCATCTACAGTGAATGCAATTACACCATGTTTTTCCTTAGGATTTTGAGACCCAATCACATGAACATGTGGTAATGCAACAATTTTAGGAAGAATATATGCTACTAGTTCCTCTTCATAAGCTTCAATAGCATCCATGCCAAATGATTCTAAATAATCAATTGCCGCATGTAAGGAAACGGCGCCATCAGCATTTGGTGTACCTGCTTCAAACTTATATGGAAGCTCATTGAATGTAGCAGTTTGTTCTTTTACATATTCAATCATATCCCCACCCAATAGGAAAGGTGGCATCGCTTCTAATAACTCACGTTTACCATAAAGTACACCAATACCTTGAGATGCACACATTTTATGACCAGAGAATACGAAGAAATCACAATCTAATTCTTGAACATCAATTTTTTTATGAGGTGTAGATTGAGCACCATCGAGAACTACTACAGCACCTACGGAATGCGCTTTTTCAGTTAATTCCTTTACAGGGAATTCCATACCAAGCACATTACTAACATGAGCAAAGGCAACAATTTTAGTGTTCTCATCAATTTTATTGATTTCACCATCTTTTAAATGCCCATGTTCATCAAGGTACATATATTCTAAGGTTGCCCCTGTTTGTTCTGCTACATATTGCCATGTTACAAGATTAGCATGATGTTCCGCAACAGTAATGACAATCTTGTCACCTTTCTTCACATTATGAAGACCATAGCTATGAGCAATCAAGTTCATAGATTCTGTACTATTACGTGTAAATACAACTTCTTCACGTTCACGAGCATTGATAAATTCAACTACGCGATCACGTGCATTTTCATAGTCTTCAGATGCTTCAATAGCTAAAATATGAGAGCCACGATGTGGATTACCATTACGTTGTGTCATATGTTCCACAACACGATCAATTACGGATTGTGGAATTTGTGCAGTAGCACCGCTATCTAAATAGATAACGCGGTGCCCATTATGCTCTTTATGTAGTATAGGAAAGTCTTTGTATGCTTCTGCAATTGGTCTCATAAAAACGCCTCTTTAAATTTTATTACGTACAGCTGCTAACGCTGCTTCTTCAATCGTTTCATCACCAATGCGATCAATAATAGGTCGAATCATAGATTCTACAATGATATGTTTTGCTTCTACTTCACTAAAGCCACGGCTCATGATATAGAACAATTTATTATGATCAATTTGGCCTGCACTCGCTGCATGATTACCCACTACATTATCTTCTTTACACAATAATAGAGGTAAAGAAACAGATTTTACAGTTGGATCTAACAATAAGCAAGTATCTTCTTCCGCACCTTCAGAAGCTGTTGCACCATGAAGGAAATCAAGAGTACCACGGAAAGATTTTTTAGAATGCCCACTAAGAGCACCTAATGTATGAATATCACTGAAGGATTTTTTACCACCATGACTCATAATCATGGAGATATCAAATTTTTGCTCTTCCTTACCAAGATAAGCAATATCATGAACCATACGAGATTCTTGACCTACTAAATCATGATAGTAATTCAAAATATTTTCGCTACCACCAAGTTCAATGTTAATGTATTCTACATCTGCTTTATCTTCCAATTTTGTATAACGATGTTCGATATGTTGTACATGTTCAGGTAAAAGATTTACCTTTTTCACTACAACTTTACCGCCTTCTTTTACATCGTATTCATTTAGATAACTAACATTTGTTAAAGCTTCACCAGTGCCAATTACATAGAATTGTACCTCTAGTTCTGCCCCTTCACCAACGATGAATTGGAAACGGTTAGCTACACGTGCATTAGCATCAATGCGGATGCCTACAACTTCTTTTCCCTTAGCAGGAACATTGATAGCATAACCTTCTGCATTATCCACCAATGCTTGAACAGCATCCTTATTAGCACCTTCATATTTAGCATTTAACAGTGCTGTTCCTGTAGGCAATGGTGAAAGTATATTTTGATTCGCTTCTACAGCGATGGATTGTACAGATGTATCTTCTCCAGCTAGAGAGCTTACAGTATGGTTAACACGCAACCATCTGAATGTCGGTCTAGGGAGTTCATTAAATAGTAATTCGCTCATAATTCCTCCTTAACCGATAGAACCTTCTAATTCAAGATTGATTAGATTGTTCATTTCTACAGCATACTCAAGTGGTAATTCTTTGGAGATTGGCTCAACGAAACCACGAACGAGCATTGCACGAGCTTCTTCTTCGCTAATACCACGTGTCATGAGATAGAAAATCGCTTCATCTGAAATACGACCGATTTTAGCTTCATGACCTAAATCCACATTATCGTTTTCTACGATAATAGCTGGAATTGTATCAGATTGAGACTCTGCATCAAGCATCAAGGATTCACAAGATACAGTCGCTTTGGAATGTTCTGCTTTAGGGCCAATTTTCAAAAGGCCACGATAAATAGCAGCACCACCGGATTTGGAAATAGATTTAGAGTTTACATTACTTGTTGTATATGGTGCATTGTGAACCACTTTACAACCTGTATCAAGGAATTGTCCTTCACCAGCAAATGTTACACCTGTGAATTCAGCATGTGCACCTTCACCATTAAGGATACTCATTGGATACAAGCAAGATACTTTAGAACCGAAGGAACCAGATACCCACTCAATAGTACCACCTTTACCAACTACACAACGTTTTGTGTTAAGGTTGTACATGTTTTTGGACCAGTTTTCAATTGTAGAATAACGCAATGTAGCATTATCCTTTACAAACAATTCAACGGCACCGGCATGAAGGTTAGATACGTCATATTTAGGAGCAGAACAACCTTCGATGAAGTGCAATTTAGCCCCTTCTTCTACGATGATCATAGTATGTTCAAACTGACCAGCACCTGGTGCATTCAAGCGGAAATAGGATTGCAATGGAATCTCTACTTGTACGCCTGCTGGAACATATACGAAGGAACCGCCAGACCAAACGGCACCATGAAGAGCAGCCCATTTATGATCTGTAGGTGGAATCAATGTCATCCAGTATTTTTTTACGATTTCTTCATGCTCATGAAGAGCGGTTTCGATATCAGTATAGATAACGCCTTGTTTAACAAGATCTTCTTGGATACTGTGGTATACAACTTCAGAGTCATATTGAGCCCCAACACCTGCAAGAGATGTTTTTTCCGCTTCTGGAATACCTAAGCGGTCAAAAGTACTTTTAATTTCTTCTGGAACTTCGTCCCAGTTTTCTTTCATATCTACTTTTGGCTTAACATAAGTATGGATATTTGCCATATCTAAGCCAGAAATATCAGGGATCCAGTTAGGAATGCCCATACGATTATAGATTTCTAAAGATTTCAAACGAAACTCTAGCATCCATTCCGGTTCATTTTTATTAGACCAAATC
>CATWLR010000159.1:0-3647 GCA_958351665.1 Veillonella infantium
ATGGTTTTGAAGTTTGCCGCCAAATTCGTGACAAGGTTCGTGTACCAATTGTTATGGTAACAGCTCGTCTCGATGATATCGATAAAATCCGTGGTCTCGGCGTAGGTGCTGATGACTATATTGAAAAACCATTCTCTCCATCTGTATTGATTGCAAAAATTAAAGCTATGTTGGCACAATATAAACGCTTAACAGAGCGTGATGCAATGGAAACTAATGCGATTCAATCTGGAGAAATCCGTCTTGATCCTAAGATGATGAAAGTTTGGGTAAACGAAAAAGAAGTTCACCTTAAAAAGAAAGAATTCCAGTTATTAGAATTCTTGATGCGCAACCGTGATATCGTATTTAGTAAAGAAGAATTATACTCTCGCGTATGGGGCCTTGATTCCTATGGTGATTATGCAACTGTAGCGGTTCATATCAACCGTTTACGTGAAGAAATTGAAGATAATCCATCCGATAGTAAACACATCATTACTGTATGGGGTGTTGGTTATAAATTTGTTTGATAACTGAAAAGCACTTTCATATTACGCTCACGTTTTTGGTGGCTGTTGATAAAATATGAGTTTATAGGAAGTTATTATATAGATATAATCAAAGATTTAAAAATTGTTTATATACTTCCTTTGATAGTTTAGATATTCCATGTATACTTATCTAAGTAAGGCTGACTTTTGATTCTAGATAAGAAACAACTAAACTTCTCTCTCTTAATAAGTTCTCTCTCAACTTATCTAGATCACATATACTCTCTCTCAACAGTCCTTACACTCTCAAACTATATGCATAAAGGGCATTCCTAGCGACGGCTAGTGAATGCCCTTTATGTTTTTATATAGTTGTGTATTTATTATTTAGTCATTATATTTTTATTGTTTTAATATATTGTTATCTTGCATTGTAAAAGAATGAGTACTATAATAGTTTTACCACAATTGATTTTATAAAATTGATTTTGGCAAAAGTAGATATAACATGATATTACATTGTTGTTAACTCGTTTATTTTATTCTGATTAGTATTCGAGATAATGATGAATATGAATCTAAGAGATTAATAAGAAATAATATAAGGAGAGATTAATGAATTTTTCAAAATACAAGAAATCAATTATTGTCTGTGTACTTGCACTTGGAATTGGCATAGGTGGTGGATACTATTTCTTCGGTAGTCCTAGTCATACACAGCAAACGACAGTAAGAGAACAAACAAAACAATCTAAACCAATTACAGATACACGTAATACCTACGTGGTTCAAGCTGCTAAAGAATCTGGACCAGCTGTAGTAGGCATTACTACACAAGTTTTCCAAAAGGATATTTTTAACCGCACTATCTATGCTGGAGAAGGTGTAGGATCTGGTGTACTTATTGATAACGATGGACATATTGTAACTAATAACCATGTTGTAGCGGGCGCTAAAAATGGAGAGGTGACAGTATCTTTGTCTAATGGTTCCACCGTAACAGGTACAGTTATCGGTACAGACGCTCAAACAGATTTGGCTGTTGTTAAAATCGATCCTCCGAAGGATATTCAACCCATAAAAATTGGTGACTCTGACTCTTTACAAGTAGGGGAACCTGCTATAGCAATTGGCAATCCTTTAGGTCTAGAATTTAAAGGTTCTGTTACATCTGGTGTAATTAGTGCTTTGGCGCGTACTATTGATGACCAAGGTCAACGGTTCCCATTGATTCAAACTGATGCTGCTATTAATCCTGGCAACTCTGGTGGTGCGCTTATCAATGCGGACGGAGAGTTAATTGGTATTAATAGCTCTAAGATTTCTAAAGAAGGTGTGGAAGGTATGGGATTTGCTATTCCTATTAATTCCGCTATGACCGTTGTAGACTCTATTATTAAAAATGGTAAGGTTGTACGCCCTTATATTGGTGTATGGGCTGTGGATCGTCAAACAGCAGCGCGTAACAATGTAAGTTATGAAGGGGAAGGTCTTCTTATTGTTCAACTTGATGCGAATGGTCCTGCTGCACAGGCTGGTTTAGTGGAAGGAGATACAATTGCTCAAGTTGATGGTAAGGATATTAGCACATTGTTAGAATTAAAAGAGCAAATTGATGCTAAGAGCCCTGGTGATACAGTTTTGGTATCTTATACTCACAATGGCAAAATGAAGAGTACACAGCTTAAATTAGGCCAAGTATCTTCAAAATAAAAAGAAAATCCTCATCTTTTGATGAGGATTTTTTTGTTATATAACATCCAAATTTTTTGAGACTATATAAAAATAGAAGAATTTTACATAAAAGGTGAAATATATTTTACCTTCATAAGAGTAGATTTTATCTATATTTTTGCAATATAGAGTTTAGTGATTTAGAGTTTACAAAATATTTTTTTACAAGGTACCTTGCAAACCGAGGTACCTTGTGTTATTATGTATTTGTCAGTACATGATAGTGACCGTAAGAGAGCTTTCACATTGGCAGGTAGGCACAACCTAAAGGGAGGAACTATGCAAGTTCAATTAAAAAAAGGTGTTATGGATATGCTTGTGCTAGCATTATTAACACAAAGTGATCGCTATGGATATGAAATCGTAAGCACTATTTCAGAATATATTGAGATTTCTGAAGGAACGATATATCCATTATTTAACAGATTAAAGAAAGAGAAGTATGTTGAAACATATTTAAAAGAGTCCTCTTCAGGACCATCTCGAAAATACTATCATATTACAGATGATGGTCGTGCAGCATACAATCAGATGCGTCGAGAATGGGATGAATTCTCTGGTGTAATCAATATCCTGTTGAAAGGAGTCGACTATAATGAACAAAAATAGCTTTTTAGAAGCACTGCGTAATATTTTCAAAAAAGCACGCGTAGCTGATGTAGAAAGTATCATTGAGGTATATGAAGAGCACTTTGCTGTAGGCTATGAAAAAGGTCTTACAGATAGTGAAATTATTAAATCTTTGGGAACTCCAGAGGAAATCTATGCATCTTATGTAGATGCAGGCATTATTACAGATACATTAGGCCAAGATGGTGGTAACAGTAAAGCTGTAAATATGCAAGAAATTTATGCTCGCTTTGATGACTATAAAGAGCGTTTATTGCCGCAGTTGCCAGGAATGGCTAAAAAAGCATCCAAAACATTGTTATCTATTGGAAGTGGTTTATCATATATTGTAGGGGTTTTAATATTTATTATTACGCCAGCTATCCTATATTTATTAGGTAGCTCATGGCAACCATTCGAGAATGTAACGGCATTTCCTGTATTATCATTGGTAACTTTAGTTGCACTTGGTGGTGTAGGTCTCTTTGGGGGCCTTACATGTATCTTTATTGGTATTGAACTTCGCGGTGTACGCGAACGTTATTTCAGCAATGTAGATTAAGGAGGACCTATGAGACGAATTATAATTGCTGCCATTCTAACTGTAATCAGTGCTGTAGGGGTAGGTACATCCTTTGCTGTGAATGATTTACCAAATTTTGGTGAATGGATGAAAACGAATGAACAACAGTTTAGAAAACCACATAGACATGATGGTTCTAATATGCATATGGACCAACATATGATGGATGGAAATAATCAAATGATGCCTCAAGATGGTATGGGGCCAAATAATGGTCAACATATGTACCAAACTTGTCAAAATCAAAT
>CATWLR010000160.1:0-3643 GCA_958351665.1 Veillonella infantium
TACATTAGGTATTATTGCTGGCCTATATTTGAATTGGCGTGTATCTAAGTAACCTAGTATATAAAGAAATAAATTTGATTTACGAAATAGCATATTTTCGAATCCAATAATTGTGTAATCTTATGAAAGGAGGGACTCGATGTTAGTAGGTGTTAAAATATTAGTTATTATCGCCCTTATGGGTGGACTTATTGCCTACATGGGGGATAAGTTAGGCACCAAAGTTGGTAAGCGTCGCATGTCCCTCTTTGGATTAAGGCCTAAGCATACATCGATTATTGTTACTATCGTAACGGGATTGTTAGTTGCAGCTGCTACAGTAGGTGTATTAACTATTACATCTCAAAGTGTACGAACAGCACTCTTTGGGATGGATCAGTTGCGAGCAGATATGAAGCAACTTAATGATGAGGTAGCTGCTAAGACGCAAGAGCTTATTCGAGGACAAGCATTGCTTGAGCAAAATAAGCAAGAGTTAGCAGAACGAATGGCTGAAATAGAGCAAATTCGTAAAGAGGTTGATGCAACTAAGGCTGAGTTGGCTAGTGCACAAGCGGCTAAAGATGCGACTGAAGCTGAGTTAGCTACACTTCAAGCTTCATATGATGAAGTATCTAAAAAATTAGCTGATTTAGAGGCTACAAGAGCCAAGATGGAAGCTCATATTAAGGATTTACAGACAACGCAGGAACAGTTGCAAAATGGCATTATTCATTTGCGTGAAGGTACAATTCTTTTCCAAGTTGACCAATTATTGGCTCAAGCTGTTGTTCGACCTGGTTTAAGTGAAGAAGATAGCAATGCAGCCATCAAAAATATTATTGATGATACAAATAAATTGGTATTACGTCGTCTTGGTATAGAAGATCAAGGTCAGGCTGTTGTATATGTAGATCGTCAGAATATTGAGGTAGCTACACAAAAGCTTAATAGTGCAAAGACTCCAATGGTGGTTCAAGTGGTTGCTGCTGGAAATATTATTGCTGGAGAACCAGCGGTAGCAGTTATCCAAGTTTACCCACAACAATTTATTTATAAAAATGGAGAAGTAATTCATTCTGCTGTAATGGATGGTGGACCTAACGCTCAATCTGCTATGCTTCAATTCTTAAAGCAAGTAAATGAAAAGGCAAGAGAAAAAGGGATTATTCCAGATTCCTTATCTGGTGATATCGGAACGATACCAGGGGATGATTTGTTTACTGCTATTCGTCGTATTGCTACAATGCATGGCAAGGTTCATGTGGAAGCGTATGTTGATGGTGATACATATTCATCTGGTCCTGTACATCTTAAGTTACGTATTACTCAAATGCCTGTTTTTAATGATAAGGCTAAAATGCCAGCTTATTAAATTGAATAGTATTTTGGTTTATATACTTTAAACGAAGGTCTTATGTAAATTTTTACATAAGACCTTCGTTTTGTGTTAAAATATAAATGCTGTATTAGAAATGAGGATAGTAATATGACTGATACTACGTACATTTTGGCTGTAGATCCAGGCAATGAAAAAACAGGTGTAGCAATTGTAACACCTTCTGGTACTATGGTATGTCGTAAAATTATTATGACAAAACAGTTCAATGATGAAATTGAATGTATATTAACTGAATATTATGGTATTGTTCATATGGTATGTGGAAATGGTACAAATCATAAATATTTATATCCATCTCTCCAACAAATTGGACGAAATCACAGAATTACTACTAGTTTAGTTGATGAATCGCATAGTACTGAGGAGGCTCGAAAATTATATTGGCAATATAATCCACCTACAGGGTGGCGTAAGATTATCCCTACGTCTATGCAATTTCCACCAGAGCCTGTAGATGATTTGACTGCTTTTGTTATTGGTTTACGTTATACAAAACAGTTAAACCAAACTGCTAATGATATACAAAGTAATATGATGGACTCTGGTGAGTTGGAAGAAAAGAGACTACATGCTATGGAGCAGTTGTACGGTAAAGGAGAAGTGCATGAAAAATGAAGCTTCAACGCATAAGTGGTCAAATTTTATTATGCGTTGCTTAATGATGATCTTAGGGGCTCTAATTTATACTATAGGCTTAGATTTATTTTTAGTACCGAATAGTATCATCGATGGTGGTGTAGTTGGTATTTCCTTGATGGCTGCAGAGCTTTCAGGAATTTCTTTTAGTATTTTCGTCGTACTCTTTAACTTGCCTTTCTTATATATTGGCTATAGAGCTAATGGCAAAAACTTTACTTTCTCTACACTATTTTCTATCGTATGGATGGCAATTTTCTCTACCTTTGCTCATGATTTTACACCTATCACAACAGATCCATTCTTAGGTTCTATCTTTGGTGGTATCATTTTAGGTATTGGGGTAGGCCTCATTATACGTAATGGTGGTTCTTTAGATGGCTCTGAAATTGTGGCAATCATCTTTGATAGACGTTCCACCTTCTCCGTGGGTGAAATCGTAATGGCCATGAATCTCATTATTCTTGGTGCCGCAGGTTTTGTATATAGTTGGAATAGTGCTATGTATTCCTTAATCGCTTATTTTATTGCTTATAAGATGATCGATATTACAATTACAGGCCTTGATGAATCTAAAGGGGTAATGATTATTACAGATGCAGAGAACTCTAAGAATCTTGCAGATGCATTAAATGCGAACCTCAATCGTGGTGTTACAATTATGTATGGTGAAGGGGGCTATTTAAAGCAACCTAAGCATGTTTTATATTCTGTAGTAACAAGACTTGAAATTATGAGGTTAAAAAATACTGTTTATGAAGTAGATCCATCGGCATTTATTACGATTCAAGATGTACATGATGTATTTGGTGGTAGATTTACAAAGAACGGTCATTAAGGGGTTAATATGAGTAATAAAATAGTAAAAGAAATATTAGATTGGATTTATGCCATTGTATTGGCATTAATTATTGCCATGGTAATTCATATTTTCTTGATTCAACCAACACGTGTATCTGGTGAATCAATGGAGGATACATTACACAATGGCCAATATTTAATTGTAACGAAATGGCATCATATTATGAATGAAATGCCAAATTATGGTCAAATTGTAATCATTGATAGTCGTGTTAATCGCGCACGTACTTGGGTAGATGATGTTGAAGAACCATTAATGAACTATGCATCGGTATTCAATAAAGCAGCACAAACAAATGATGTTTGGGTTAAGCGCGTTATCGGTCGTCCTGGTGATGTATTAGAGTTTAAAGATGGTCATGTATGGCGAAATGGTGAAGAATTACAAGAACCATATACCAAAGATACAATAATGAATTATACACGATCTACACCTGTTACAGTTCCTGAAGGGCATGTATTTGTGATGGGGGATAACCGAAATCATTCTAGTGATAGTCGGTTCATTGGTCCTGTTCCCATTGATCACGTCCTAGGTTTTGTATCCTATGCAATTTAATGCTTCTAAAAGCCTCTCTATAGTAGTAATTACTGTAGAGAGGCTTTTTGTATTTAAATAATGGGGTATTTATAGCTTAATATTATTAATGACATATTTAAGCGAAAATATATGATGAATGGCATTGATAAGGTTATTACTAATAGAAATTAGAAAGACAAAATAAAGATATTAATAATAGAAAAGTGGAATATAATTATATTTTA
>CATWLR010000161.1:0-3633 GCA_958351665.1 Veillonella infantium
CTAAAATTTCATAACCACCAGGTACACCTAATCGTGCCAACATAGCTCCAACTTTATAAAGGCCTTCAGCACCGCTCAAGTACTTTAAATATCCATGATAAAACATGGAAATACCAAGTGCCAAACGGTAAACTAAGAGGCCAAAATTAATATAATTAGGTTTACTTTTAAAAATAAAGCTTAACATAGTAATCCTTCTTTCAAATCAAAATAAAAATCGAAATAATTCGATATCGTTATTATAGAGGAGAAAAACTACCATGTCAAACTAGACTCAATATTAAATTCTATAGAATTATAACATATGTTGTATACAAAATCAATTTTATCGATTTGATAAACCTCACATACTATTCTGATTCAAATAATTTAATCGTCAAGAATACTCATATACTATCTATACTATTAGTAGTATCTATAATATCTGTACCATATGTATTGTAAACTAACAGGAATAATCTTCTTAAATACAAAAATAATCCTAATGAAAAAGTGAACATATAGTTCCCAATTCATTAGGATTATTCTAAATCTTATAGATTATGCGCTAAGCAGTTGATTACATCATACCGCCCATGCCACCCATTGGAGGCATTGCAGGTGCTGCAGCATTTTCTTCTACTTTATCAGCTACGATTGTTTCAGTAGTCAATACAAGAGATGCGATAGATGCAGCATTTTGAAGTGCAGAACGTGTTACTTTAGCAGGGTCTACGATACCAGCTTTAACCATGTCGATATATTCTTCAGTCAATGCGTTGAAACCAACACCAGCTTCTGTATTTTTAACTTTTTCTACTACAACGGAACCTTCAAGACCAGCATTGTAAGCGATTTGACGAAGAGGTTCTTCTACTGCACGTTTAACAAGGTTAATACCAGTTTGAACGTCACCAGTTTCTTCTAATGTGTTCAATGCAGGGATAATATCGATGAATGTAGTACCACCACCAGCTACGATACCTTCTTCAACAGCAGCACGAGTTGCGTTCAATGCGTCTTCGATACGAAGTTTTTTATCTTTCATTTCAACTTCTGTAGCAGCACCTACTTCGATAACTGCAACACCACCGGATAATTTTGCAAGACGTTCTTGTAATTTTTCACGGTCGAATTCGGAAGTTGTTTCTTCTACTTGTGCACGAATTTGGCTTACACGTTTAGCGATTACGTCTTTATCGCCTACACCATCGATGATTGTAGTTTCATCTTTAGTGATGCGAACTTGACGAGCTGTACCAAGGTCAGTAAGTTCTACAGAATCAAGTTTACGACCCATATCTTCAGTAATTACAGTACCACCAGTCAAGATAGCGATATCTTCAAGCATAGCTTTACGACGGTCACCGAAGCCAGGAGCTTTTACAGCTACAGCTTTGAAAGTACCACGCAAGCGGTTTACTACCAATGTAGCCAAAGCTTCACCTTCTACATCTTCAGCGATGATAAGAAGTTCTTTACCTACTTTTACAACTTTTTCAAGTGTTGGCAACATATCTGCGATAGCACTGATTTTACGATCAGTAATCAAGATGTATGGGTTATCCATAACAGCTTCCATACGATCAGGATCAGTTACCATGTAAGGGGAAATGTAACCACGGTCAAATTGCATACCTTCTACTACGTTTAATGCAGTTTGCAAGCCTTTGGATTCTTCTACAGTGATAACGCCATCGTTACCTACTTTTTCCATAGCTTCTGCAATCAAACCACCAATTTCTTCGTCAGCTGCGGATACGCTAGCTACTTGAGCGATTTCAGATTTACCAGAAACTTTGATAGAGCGTTTTTTGATTTCTTCAACCAAAGTTTTTACTGCTGTTTCAATACCTTTTTTCAAGATCATTGGGTTAGCACCAGCTGCTACGTTGCGCATACCTTCTTGGATCATAGCTTGTGCCAATACTGTTGCAGTAGTAGTACCATCACCTGCTACGTCGTTAGTTTTAGTAGCAACTTCTTTAACTAATTGAGCGCCCATGTTTTCAAATGGATCTGGAAGTTCGATATCACGAGCAATAGTTACACCATCATTTGTGATTGTTGGGGAACCGAATTTTTTATCCAATACAACATTACGACCTTTTGGTCCCAATGTAACTTTTACAGCGTTTGCCAATTGATCAACGCCACGACCTAAAGCGCGACGAGCTTCTTCATTAAACAAGATTTCTTTTGCCATATGTATTACCTCCTAGATAATAACAGTATCTAATGTAAGGGAATGTATATGCCCGTAGGCAGTATAGAATGTATCAATAGTATGTTTAGCCCTATACAGATATATTAGCTATTATAATACTGCTAAGATATCGCGTTCGCTAATGATCAAATGAGTAGCGCCATCGATTTCTAATTCGCTACCAGCATATTTTGCGAACATAACAGTATCGCCAACTTTAACTTCTGGAGCTACACGTTGACCATTGTCATAAACTTTACCAGCACCTACAGCTACTACTACGCCTTCTTGAGGTTTTTCTTTTGCTGTATCAGGAAGGAAAATACCACTTTTAGTTTTTTCTTCTTTTGCTTCTAAACGGATAAGAACGCGGTCAGCTAATGGTTTTAACATATGATGTCACTCCTTATTTACTAGTTATTATTTACAATTCATTAGCACTCTAAGTAGTCGAGTGCTAATCACATGTATTATTATAACCTATGTCAAAATAAATGCAAGTAGAAATTTTGATTTTTTGACTTTTTAGTTTTTATTTGATGTTAGACACAAAAAAACTAGTATAAGCTTTGATTCTTATACTAGTCTTTGTATCTATTTTGAAACTTGATTAATTAATGCTTTACAGATATTAACAATACTATCTCGTTTCTTCATACTTAGGGCGCGAATACGATTATAGGCTTCCTCTTCTGATATAGAGTATAGCTCCATCAATATACCAGTCCCCTTTTGAATGATTTTACGATCCTCTAATGATTGTTCTAATTCAGCCATTTTTTCGCGTAACTCAGCATCACTATGATAACGCCCTAATGCCATTTCTAAGGTTGGAACCAATTGTTCTTCACGAACAGGCTTAATTAAATATCCGTATACGCCAGATTCTCTAGCCTTATTTATTAAATCCTGTTGACTATAACTAGTTAATAGAACTACAGGTGCTTCATGGTGAAAGCCTATTTGACGTGCTGCTTCGATGCCATCCAATTCTGGCATTTTTACATCCATTAAAACAATATCAGGTTTATATTCTTTGCAAAGCTTGATGGCTTCAACACCATTAGTCCCTTCTGCCACAACTTCATGACCACAGGATTCAATAATATCGCGTAGATCCATACGTATAAGGGATTCATCATCCACTATTAAAACGCGCATTTACTTCTCCTTCTTCATATGTATTGTCACTAGAACACCGGCATCAGTATTTTTAACAGATAGACGCCCTTTTAACTCATGGGTAACTAAATTATTAATGATAGTTAATCCTAAACGCTTATTCGAGTTAATAGAAAAATCTTGAGGTAATCCTTTTCCCGTATCAGAAAAATCTAATACAATATATTCCTCTAATTCCGAAACAGCTAGACGAATCTCCCCTGCTTTACCATCTAAACCATGTTCAAGGCTATTAGTAATTAATTCATTAGTTATGAGGGATACAT
>CATWLR010000162.1:0-3620 GCA_958351665.1 Veillonella infantium
TAGCTTCTGAAGGGATTAGTAGCATGCGCTCTTATCCGTTCCAATTGATTTTCCCTGCTGTTGCCATTAGTGTTACCATGCTTGGTTTCGCATTCCTTGGCGATGGCTTACGTAATGTGTTAGACCCTAAGGAAGGAGATAGATAATGAATAACGCAATTGTTGATGTGCGCAATGTGTCCATTACCATCGATACCTTCCAAGGCCCTTTACGGGTTATTCGCAATCAAGATATCTCCTTACAACCAGGTGAGATTTTAGGTATTGTTGGTGAATCCGGCTGCGGTAAATCAGTGCTAGTTAATTCATTAATGGGATTACTACCATATGGTAAAACAAAAATCAAAGCCGATACATTTATGATTGATGGCAATGATTGCCTTGAATTCACTGAAGATGACTGGAATGAATTGCGCGGTACTACTGTTGCTATGGTATTCCAAGATCCTATGACATCTTTGAATCCAATCATGACGATTGGGGAGCAACTGTATGAGGTTATCCATCGTACCAATGCATATGGTGAGGATTATGACGAACGAGCTATCGCCATCGACTTGTTAAAGAAGATGGGCCTTTCTACACCGGAAAGACGATTGTCTCAATATCCTCATGAGTTAAGTGGTGGTATGCGTCAACGCGTTTGTATCGCCATGGCTGTGGCAGGTCGTCCAAAGATTTTAATTTGCGATGAACCTACAACGGCTCTTGATATTACAACAGAGGCTCAAATCTTACGCCTTATGCAAACATTAGCTGTAGAGGCTGGTATTGGGATTATATTTATTTCTCATAACTTACGTGTTATCGCTCAAATTTGCGACCGCGTTATGGTTATGTATGCTGGTAAATGTGTTGAATCTGCTACAGTGGAGGGCATCTTTAATGAACCGCGCCACCCGTACACATTAGGGTTATTGCTTGCTCTGCCACAAGGTAAATGGCATGGTGAGTTAAAAGCCGTTGAAGGTCAACCGCCAGATTTGTTTGATTTGCCGCGAGGTTGTGCATTTAATCCACGGTGCAAGTGGGCTATGCGTATCTGTGGTAATCGGATTCCTATGGTTACAAATGTTGGTGAAAATCATCAATTTACATGTTGGTTAGCTAAGTTGGAGGGACTTTAATGAGTTACGTATGGGAAACTGACAATCTCGTTAAAGAGTTCACTCTGTCAGGAGGCTTATTTAAGCCAAAACACACGGTACATGCTGTACAAGGCGTGAGCCTATATCAATCACCAGGGGAAACCCTTGGTATCGTAGGTGAGTCTGGATGTGGTAAATCCACATTTGGCTACACTTTGATGGGCTTACATCAAGCTACATCAGGTTCTATTTATATGAATGGTCGTCAGATTGATCCCTATGTGGATCGAAAAGCTGTTCATCCGGTGATGCAAATGGTATTCCAAAACCCTTATGCATCTCTTAATCCACGACTTACAGTTAATGCGATTCTAGAGGAACCATTGGAACTCGATCCAAAATATACACCTCGTGATCGTGTTATTCGTGTAAAAGAAGTGCTTGATCAAGTTGGTTTGAACATGACCTTTGGTGAGCGTTATGCTCATGAATTGTCAGGTGGCCAACGTCAACGTATCGGTATTGCACGGGCTCTCATTATGCAGCCACAGTGTATCATCTGTGATGAACCGATTTCTGCACTAGATGTATCCATTCAAGTACAAATTATGACCTTGCTTGAGAGATTACAAGAACAACATGGTATTTCGTATCTCTTTATTTCTCATGATTTAAATATGGTGCGCTACATCAGTCATCGCATGGTAGTTATGTATTTAGGGGCTGTTATGGAAGAAGGTCCAGCGTTGGATTTATATGAATTCCCACAACATCCGTATACTCGTGCTTTGACCGCCTTAAACGGTCCTGTTATACCGCATGCTCCAATTGGAGCACCGCTTAAAGGGGACCCACCAAATCCACTAAATCCACCAAAAGGTTGTTTGTTTAGTGGTCGATGCCCAGAGGCAGAAGGTCGTTGCTTTACTGAACGTCCGCCTCTTCGTGATTGGGCAGATCGCCGCATCGCATGCTGGCACATATAATGGGAGAATAGTATGGAAAAGTTACTTGTTGGCAAGTCCTTAGAACATCAACTCGATACAGTCATCAAAGAATTAGCACCAAAGGGAAACATATCCTACGTAGTACTTCAATTTGACGATGAAGAGGAACCGACTATTATTGCTTCTAAAGGGGAAGATACGGTACACTCTAGTGCAAGTTTGATTAAGGTACTCATTATGGAGTATGTATTCCATTTAGCTCGTACAGAGCAGTTGGACCTTAATGATACAGTTCCTCTATCTAGAACACCGCGTGTTGAAGGCGGTGGGGCATTACAAGAACTGGTAGCAAAGCATAGCTTTACGTATCTTGAGTTATGTCGTCTTATGATGGTTCTTAGCGATAATATGGCGACAAATTTACTCATTACTGTTCTAGGTATGGAGAATATCAATGCTCGTGCAGAACAGCTTGGTGTAGATGAAATAGAACTCAATCGTATGATGATGGACTTTGACGCTCTAGCAGAAGGACGTGATAACCATTTGACTGCATTGTCATTGGCTCGTCTGTATAAACACATTTTTGAATGTCGCGATAGAGATGCTTATGGCCGAGAAATGTGGAATATTTTAGGTCGCCAACAATTCCGTGATATCTTGCCATTTTATTGGGGTGAAGATACCCGCTTTCACCATAAAACAGGATCCCTTGATCGTGTAGAGCACGATGGGGGCGTATTAGAAACATTTAGAGGTCATTTCTGCTTTATCCTCTTGATGAGCGATATCGATAATGACCGAGGTAAAGAGTTAGGCGCTCGAGTAGGGCGTATCATGAAAGAATTTGTAGAGGAAGCATTGCCATGATGGATAAACGAAATTTGTTAAAACTCATGGTCCTTGCTCTTGGGGTGAGTGTGCTCTTATTTGTATTTGGTTATCCTCGCGGAGAACAACCAATTGATGAGCATACCATTCGATATGTTATTGAGCAGGAACCATCCACATTGGATCCAGCAAAGTCTACTACCTCTCCGGAGGCTACAGTTCAACTTCAATTATTTGACGGTTTAGTTCGTTTAAATGATGAAAGTGAACCAGAGGCAGCACTTGCTAAAAGCTGGGATATTTCTGATGATGGTCGCGAGTATACCTTCCATTTACGACCTGATTTGAAATGGTCTAATGGAGAGCCTTTGACGGCTCATGACTTTGAATACGCGTGGAAACGCGTATTAGACCCTGAAGTCCATGCGGACAATGCATATATGTTATATGTATTAAAAAATGGCGAAGCCTTTAATAATGGTGACGCTACAGCTGATGATGTTGGCGTTAAGGCCACTGATGATAATACATTAGTAGTTACCTTAGAGAATCCAACGGCATATTTCTTAAAATTACTAGCTTCTCATAGCTATTATCCAGTGAGCCAAAAAGCTGTAGAGGCTCATGAAAACTGGGCTGCCAATGCAGACACATTTGTATCTAATGGTCCATACCGCTTACTATCCTGGAAGCATAATGGAGAAATGGATTTCATTAAGAATCCAAACTATTGGGATGCAGAATCTGTGAAGACC
>CATWLR010000163.1:0-3593 GCA_958351665.1 Veillonella infantium
ATGGATTCAGTTCGTAATGCCACTTTTAGGATAAAGTGCTCCGCCGCCATATGTCTCTCTGCGCTCCATTCGCTGCAAGTCGCTAGATAGACATATGGCGGCTTCTTTTTATCCTAAAATGGCAATATTTAACAAAACTCGACAAATCTAAAAAAATAAATATAATAGTGATGTGATGGTAAATTACTTATCTGGGGTTTTTACTGGAGATTTTTATTATTATGTCTACTTTTGAGCGTATTGTGCAGTCGATTTTATATGAGCTTGGGTGTATTTTAATTGGTTGTTTGGTAATGCAGTTTGTTCCGCATGAGGGACAGCCGTTTGTATTAATGGTTATTTTTTCCTTACTAGCTATGGTTTGGAATTTTGTGTTTAACTGGATTTTTGATAAACTAGTACCAGGTGATCGATTAGCGCGGGGTCCAATTATCCGTACAATCCATGCCGTATTGTTTGAAGGTCTATTTATGCTTGCTACTGTACCGATTATTATGTACATAATGCATATGAGCTTTTGGATAGCTTTTATGACCGATATAACGATGACATTGGTTATCTTAGGTTATACGTATGTGTATAATTGGGTGTATGATCGAGCGCGTCTATATTTTGTAGAGGCTTAATTTGAAATATGAGGTAGGTACCTCTTGTAAAATCTATATTGTATAGTAGGAGGTTCTTATGTCTACAAAGTCTATTACGGGCACAGGCCTATTGTTGGCCGTAGCCTTATTGGCGCAAAGTTTGCGCCTCATTTTCCCCTTTATTCCTAATCAAGTGAGCATGTTCCTCATCGGTTCTATTACGTCTGCTACCTTTGTACTCGCCACATGGCACTATGGATGGAGGAATGGTCTTGTTATAGCTTGGATTGCACCGGTGGTGGCGCATTTACAAGGTATGTTGCCGTTACCGCCGTTTATTTTGATTACGGCTCTTGGCACGACTGCCTATGTATTCGTAGCACACTGGTTACAACATAAACCGAAGGTATTGCTTATTATCGTGGCGGCCTTGGTAAAAGCTGGTGTTCTTTTTGGTGGTTATTCCTTGTTCTTTTCTTTATTCCAATTTCCACCGAAGATTGTAAATACTATGTTATTTGTATCTAGTTGGCCTCAATTGGTAACATCTTCTTTGGGCATTATTTTGGCTCTACTTATTACAAAACGTACTAAAAATTAGGCTAACTTAACTTAAAGTTATGACAACCCATTCAAAATAGATATGACTTTTTAAGGGCACTCATGCAGTATGAGTGCCCATTTTTGTTGACCTTAGTCATTGTCTACTTTTATAATTAACATATTGTATACAAATATGAGGAGTTGATTGGAATGAAATTTAATACAAAATGCGTTCATGGCAGCGGTAGACCAGATAGCACTGGTGCAATTTCCCCTGCAATTTATATGTCTAGTACATTTTCCCATCCAAAGTTGGGTGATACTACAGGTTATCAATATACGCGGGAATCTAATCCAACACGGGATCGTTTGGAACAATTAATTGCAGGTCTCGAAGACGGTAAAGATGCATTGGCATTCTCTTCTGGTATGGCAGCAGTGGATGCAGTATTCCATCTATTCTCCCCTGGAGACCATATCATCTTAGGTGATGACTTATATGGTGGTTCTATCCGTATGTTTACAAATATTTACGAACAAAACGGCATTGAGTTCACTTATGTTGGTACGTCTGATCTTGATGCGGTGAAAGCAGCTTTCAAACCAAATACAAAGGCTGTTTATATTGAAACACCAACCAATCCTATGATGGAGATTACCGATATTCGTGCTCTCTGTGCGCTAGCTCATGAGCGTAATGCACTAGTAATCATCGACAATACATTCTTGAGCCCATATTTCCAAAAACCTTTAACGTTGGGTGCAGATATTGTCGTTCATAGTGGTACAAAATTCATCGGTGGTCATCACGATGTAATTTCTGGTTTTACCATTGTAAAAGACGATGAATTGGCTGCGAAATTGCGCTTAACTTATAAAACTGTAGGTGCTTGCTTATCTGCAATGGATAGCTGGCTCGTTATCCGCGGCGTCAAAACATTGGCCCTTCGTATGGAACAACATCAAAAGAATGCCATTGCTCTTGCGGAATGGCTCAAAAAACAACCTAAGGTTACTAAGGTATTGTTCCCAGGTCTTCCAGAACATCCAGGCTATGAAATTAATAAAGCTCAAACGACTGGCTTTGGTGGCATGTTATCCTTTGAAGTAGATAGCGAAGAAACTGCCAAAAAAGTATTAGAAGGCATTGAGCTTATTCAGTTTGCTGAAAGTCTTGGTGGTACAGAGTCCTTGTTGACCTACCCTGTAACGCAAACACATCCAGATTTAAAACCTGAAGATGCAGAGCGTAAAGGTATTACACGTCGCTTATTGCGTCTATCTGTAGGTATTGAAGATACTGATGATTTGATTGCGGACTTAGAACAAGCTTTCAATAAATAAAGGAGTTCCTATGGGACAATATAATTTTGATCAAATTTTAGATAGAACTCACACAAAATCTTTGAAATACGATTTTGCTGTAAAGCGCGGTAAACCAGCTGACGTACTGCCATTCTGGGTAGCGGACATGGACTTTGAGATTCCACCTGAGTTGAAGCAAATCTTATTGGATCGCGTGAACCATGGCGTATTTGGTTATACCGAATCCGATGATGAATACTTTGAAGTGTTACAAAATTGGTTTACTACGCGTTTTAACTGGACGCCAGACCGAAAATGGCTCGTTAAAACACCAGGTATCGTATTTGCCTTGGCCATGGCTGTTCGCGCTTTCACCGAGGAAGGTGAAGGGGTACTCATTAATCAACCGGTGTACTATCCATTTAGCATGGTTATCGATGATAATGATCGTCGTCTTATCAATGTGCCGCTCATCAAAGGCGAAGAGAAGTATACTATTGATTTTGAGGGCATTGAACGGGCTATCGTTGAGGAAAATGTAACATTATTCCTCTTATGTAATCCCCACAATCCAGTAGGCCGCGTGTGGACAGAGGATGAGTTAAAACGACTTGGCGATATTTGTATTAAACATAATGTACTCATCGTAAGCGATGAAATCCACGCTGACTTTGTTTGGAAAGGGCATACTCATAAGGTCTTTGCTGACCTAGGTGAAAGCTATGCAGAACACTGTATCGTATGTACAGCACCGAGTAAGACTTTCAACATCGCCGGCTTACAAGTAAGTAATATTTTCATTCCTAATGATTCCTTACGTCGTCGTTTTATTAAAGAAATCGACCGTGCTGGCTATAGCCAGCTAAATACGATGGGTATCGTTGGTTGTGAAGGGGCCTACAAAGTTGGGGCACCTTGGCTCGATGAGTTAAAAGAATATATTCAAAATAATATTCAATTCACCATTGATTATGTAGCAAAATATATGCCAAAAATTCATGTATATCGTCCAGAAGGGACGTATCTCATGTGGCTAGATTGCTCCAAGTTGCCATTAAGTCCTAAAGAACGGGATGAATGGATTATTAATGATGCTAAATTGTGGCTTGATACTGGTTCCATGTTTGGTGTTGATGGGGAAGACTTTGAACGTATCAA
>CATWLR010000164.1:0-3587 GCA_958351665.1 Veillonella infantium
CGCTTGGTGGCTGTATATCAAGAAAAACAACATATTGAGCAACAATTGCAAGAATTAAAACAGCGAAATGAAGAATTAGAACAGGAAAAGGCTAAGTTGCAAGATCCAAAGACCATTGAGGGGGTGGCTCGTGAGGAGCTCGGCCTTGTAAAACCTGGTGAAGTGCCTTATGTAAAATAGGTTTGACTGTAGTAATTTAGATTCGCATTAGTTTGTAGTTTGAGGTTTCCGCATTAATTAGGAGGTTGCATGGCAATCGAAGTTGGTAACATTATTGATGGTACCGTATCTGGTATTACAAAATTCGGCGTATTTGTTGATTTAGGAGAGAAGCAAACAGGTCTAGTTCATATTTCTGAAGTAGCTCATGGGTATGTCGAAGATATTAATACCGTATTAAAGGTTGAAGATCCAGTAAAGGTTAAGGTTTTATCTATTGAAGGTAATAAAATCGGCCTTTCTATTCGTCAAACACAACCTAAAGAGACAGCAAGTGAAGAGCGACGTCCTCGTCGTGTTCAATCTAAACAAAGCACAGAGGCTTTTGAAGCAAAGATGAAATCATTCTTGCGCGATAGCAATGAACGCTTACACGATTTAAAACGCAATACAGAAGGTAAACGCGGAGGCCGAGGCGGTCGTCGAGATTAATAGTGAGAGATGGCATTGAGCCATCTCTTTACTTATGTATAGGCCTTAACAGTATAATAGTGTTAGAGGCATACTAATGATGTAAGGAGCAATTATGAAGTTAGCTATTATTGATATTGGATCAAATTCAGTACGCTTATTATTGGCTACTTATGAAAATAATATATGGCACTATGAGCCGAAACAGTTGTGGACTACTCGTTTAGGCCAACGTAATTCAGATGGTACATTGCGTACTGAATCGATGGAAGCGTCCTATCAAGCTTTTACAGAAATAAAAAAACTAGCAGACCAATATGGGGTGGAATGCTGCTTTAGTTTTGCAACGAGCGCTGTTCGTGAAGCATCTAATGGCCTTGAATTTATGGAGCACGTTAGCGAACATTGTCCGATGGAATGGCGTATTCTCACGGGCGATGAAGAGGCTATTTATGGCTTTAATGGTGCCTTAGGAGATCAGTTGAATGATGGTCGTCACTATACAACTATCGATATCGGTGGTGGTAGTACAGAATTAGCATTAGGCAATAAGGACGGCGTTTACTGGAGCCGATCTTATCCTGTAGGGGCTGTACGCCTTCAATCTATGTCTGATGAAGGTCCTCAACGAGTATGGGAAGAAACTCGATTCCTTTGGGATCCCATGATGATTCAAGGTGAATTTGGTGAATTCATTGGTATCGGTGGTACGCTAACGACGCTAGCGGCCATTGATTTAGGCCTTGAAAACTATGATGGTACGAAGGTACAAGGTCATAAATTAAGTCGTGAAACAGTAGAGGGCATCATTCTAAACTTACGTTACATGAGTCGCGATGAGCGATTACAAGTAAAAGGTTTACCTGCAGGACGTGCCGATATCATCGTAGCTGGTGCAGAAATTTTAACGTCCTTTATGGATGCTTATGAGGTTCCTCATGTATTTGTGAGCGACCAAGATGGTATGGAGGCGATGGCTCGTGAATGTGAAAGAACTTATTCGAACCATTAATCACACCTTAAAATCACATAATCTATTTCCTGAAAATAGTCGAATTCTAGTAGCTTGCTCTGGTGGCCCTGATTCAATGGCTCTATTGTATTTATTACAAGATATTGCTACGCATCGTCATACAACGTACAAAATAGGTGTAGCCATTGTAGATCACTGTATTCGTCCTGAAAGTAAGGATGAGGTCTTGTGGCTCCAACATCAAGTGGAAGAGTTAGGTCTGCCATTTTATTCCGCTACCTTTGATGTACCGCGCCTAAGTAAGGAACATAAAAAGTCTGAAGAAACTATAGGCCGCCAAGTACGTTATCAATGGTTAAATGAAATTGCCCAGTCTGAGGGGTATGATTATATTTCAGTAGCTCACCACAAAGATGATCAAGCAGAATCGATTTTGGCACATATCATTAGGGGTTCTGGTCTAAATGGTTTAACGGGCATGTCTGTAGTACACTCTGAATATGCTATTCCTGTAGTTAGACCACTGTTAGACGTAACAAAAGAAAACTTACTAGCCTATATAGGGACAAAACATATTTCGTATTGTGTAGATTCTACGAATGAGGATGTACGATACCAACGAAATAGGATTCGTCATCGCATTATACCTGAATTGGAAGCTGTTAACCCTGCAGTGGTAGATGCCATAGTTCGACTAGGAAGTTCTGTAAATGAAGATGTAATGGTTATCTCTGATTTAACGGCCCGAACCTTTGATAAATTAGTGTCGATTGGTGATGATGAGGTGAGAATCTCTCGCCGTGCCTTGAGACAGGAACCATTGGCAATACAGCGGAGGTTATGGCAGCGTTTAGTAAGTACCATTGACCCTGAACTAATGCTTACATCAGCTCATCAAGAGCAATTACTGGACATTGTTAACACAGGAGAAAAGAAAACTTTCACTATAAAAAGTATAAAAGTAATCGCTCAATGTGATACAATAAAGGTATATTGCAAACATTAATATGAATCGTGGAGGTCATATAGATGCATCAAGACGCAAAAGAGATTTTATATACAGCGGAACAATTACAGGCTCGTGTAGCCGAGTTAGGTAAAGCAATTAGCGAAGACTATAAAAATGAATCTGTAGTGCTCGTAGGGGTCTTAAAGGGAGCCATCGTTTTCTTTACAGACTTAGCTCGCGCTATTGATGATAGCGTAGATGTAAGTTTTGATTTTATTTCTTGCTCTAGCTATGGTAGTGGCACAACCAGTACAGGTGTAGTACGAATTCTAAAAGATTTAGATCGCTCTGTAGAGGGTAAGCATGTGCTTGTTGTGGAAGATATCGTAGATACAGGCACAACATTGCATTACTTATTAGAAAATTTACATGCTCGTGGTGCTAAAAGCGTACGCCTCGCTGCATTATTGAATAAGCCTGATCGCCGTAAAATGGACGTAGATGTCGACTATGTAGGCTTTATCATTCCAGACTACTTCGTTATCGGTTATGGTTTAGATTACGCAGAAAAATATCGTCACTTGCCTTATATCGGTATTTTGAAGGAAGAAATGTATCAAAATTAAAAATATGATATAATATATGAGTGCATCTCTCAATGAGATGTACTCAATTCGTTTATACAACTAAATTACTATTGAAAGGGGTAATATTTTGGGTCGATTTACTAAAAATATCGTCCTTTATTTACTTATCATTGCCGCTTTCGTTATCGCCATTGACGCTTTCTCTGGTCAAAGTGCGAATAAATCTGAACTAAGTTACACAGGATTTATTCAACAAGTACAACAGAAAAAGGTTGAGTCCGTAACGATTACCAATGATCATGGTATTAAAGGTAAACTAAAAAATGGAACAGAATTTAATTCTTATGCGCCAAGTGATGAAACATTAATTAAAACATTACAAGATAATGGCGTAGAAATTACAGCAGCTCCACCTGAGCAACCAGCTTGGTGGATGAGCCTGTTAGGT
>CATWLR010000165.1:0-3584 GCA_958351665.1 Veillonella infantium
CTACAGCTTGCTGTGTTTTAACTACTTCGTAGCCCAATTTTGTGCTGTACGCATTCATAACCATCATAATAAGCAAAAATGCAACCAATGCAGCAATACCATATACAACTTGCCACATCATAGGACTCAAATCTAGAGCCACACTTGCACTACGTTTTCTCCCTTGTGAAGCGACCAACACATCGCTTTTTACTTGGCCCACAACAGCCTTTCTCGCTAACATAAACACTAACCCCTTCCAATTCTACAACTTGACGGCTACGCGCAACTTCGCGCTTCTAGCCCTCGGATTAACCTCAATCTCCCCTGCACTTGGCTCTATAGCCTTATTCTTCGCCTTCACAACAGCTTTGTGGTTACATACACACATCGGTAGTTCTGGAGGACATATACATGCTGTACTCAACTCTTTGAAAGTTTGTTTTGTAATTCGATCTTCCAAGGAGTGAAATGTGATAACCCCAATTTTCCCCTTTGGTTTCAACATGGATACAGCATCTACAAAACTATCATGCAAGATAGCTAATTCTCTATTTACTTCAATGCGAATGGCTTGGAACGTCCGTTTTGCCGGATGCGGTCCATCTTGACGCGCCTTCGCAGGTATTGCTTGTTTAATAATTCTAACTAACTCACCAGTAGTGGTTATTCGTTTTTCTTGACGTGCATTAACGATGAATTCAACAATTCGCTTAGCCCATCGTTCTTCACCATAGTCACGGATAATTTGCAATAGTGCTTCAGCATCATATTCATTAACAACTTCCTCTGCTGTTAATGGTGCTTCCTTATCCATTCGCATATCAAGTGGACCATCATTCATATATGAAAAGCCACGTTCTGGTGTATCTAATTGATAACTTGATACGCCAAGATCAAAGATAAAACCATCTACTTCATAGATGCCCTCATTTTGAAGGGCTTCCTTTAAGTCAGAAAAGTTTGTCGGTATCGTTAACACCTGACACTTTAAATCAGATAGACGCTGTCGAGCTACGCTCAATGCATCTTCATCTTGATCTAAACCGATTATCATGCCTTCTGGGTCAAGCATTTCGCCCACAGCGTGCGCATGTCCTGCCCCACCAAGGGTACAGTCCACATAAATGCCTTTTGGATTAGTTACGACGGAGTCCACCGTTTCGCGTAAAAGTACGCTGGTATGATTAAATTCCATCATAGCCTCCTATAACATAATCCCTTCAAGCCCTTCGACTAATTCTTCCATACTTTCAGCCACTTGATCATCATAGTAATCATATTTTTCGCGGCTCCAAATTTCAACGTGATCCCCAGCACCGACAATAACGGCCTGTTTATCAAGGCTCGCATATTCACGTAGTGGTACAGGAATGAGGACACGACCTTGTTTATCATATTCAAGTTCAGCGGCACTACCAAAAACAAAACGTTTTAAGGCACGTACGCTAGCTTTAGTGGAGGATTGTGATTGTAAAGCTGTAGAAATTTTCTTCCACGCTTCTTCGGTGTAAATAGCTAAGCAGTTATCTAGGCCCTTAGTAACAATGCATACTTCGCCTAGTTGTTCACGTATTTTCGCGGGTATAATCATCCGCCCTTTTGTATCAATGGTGTGATTATATTCTCCCATGAACATACGTATCACCGCCCTTTACCATTCCTTATCCACCACTATATGGTAAATTCTACCACAATTCCCCACCATTCACAATAAAAAATCCATTTTTATCCCACTTTTTTATATTTTTCTTTCATAATCTCTATTTTTCTCGTTTTTTCTTCGATACATATGTTCGAAGATAAATAATAATTAGATCATAAAAACCACTATCTACCACCAAGAGGAATTATTTAGTTCTATCTGTATCTAATCCCCACTACAAGATAGCTATCCACTCCATTACACCAAAATAAAAAGATATATATGGAGATAATCACCACACATCCACACAAAAAGAAAACCGCGTAGCATTTCTGCTACGCGGTTTCTATACCTACGATAGATTATTATGTAACCCATCGGTTGGGAGGCATATTATTTAGTTGTTTTTACAGCTGCTTTTGGAGCTTGTTGTGGTTGTTGTGCAATCACTTTATCAAGAAGTTCACGAATTTCTTTGTTTTGTGCTTGCAAATCAGCCACTTTGTCTTCAAGAACTTTTACAGTTGCAGGAGATGCTTTAGGAGCTGTAGGAGCATTACCAATACCGATTGTTACACCAGCATTTGCCATTACGCTATGGTCACCACCATAAGCTGCACCAGCATGGATTAACAAATCAGGATTTGCATAATGAGCTACACCCAACGCAGTAGATGTTTTACCTTTGTAAGTACCAACAGCGGCCATAATTTGAGCTTTTTGACCTTCATGGTATTCGATAGGTTTCAATGCTGCCAAAGCTGCTGCATTAGCACCTACAACTTTAACATCACGTTCTACGCTGCTAATGCGGCGAGAGTTTTCTGCGATTTGTGCATCATGTTGTACAAGTGTTGCATGATCTTGTAATGCAATGTTAGAAGCTTTCAAGCTATAATTTGCAGCTTCTGCTAATGTACTGATATCTTGAGTATTTTTATTTACTTGTAAGCCCAATACATTAACTTTTTCATTATTTTCTAGTGCTAGAGTACCAACAGCTTTAGTTAATTGTGCATTTTCATTAACTTGGTTAGCTACTGTAGTTACACGGTTATCTACCTTAGTGATATTTGTAACATTAGTATCTACTTTAGCATTTAGAGTGTTGATGTTTGTAGTATTTGTATTAACTTGGCTAGATACTTTACTAATATTGCTTGTGTTTGCATTAACTTGGTTAGTTACATTTGTAATATTAGTTGTATTTTGGTTAACAACATTATTAATATTAGCAATATTAGTTGTATTAGTATTAACTTGTTTAGATACATCGTTAATAACTTTACTATGTTCATCAACTTTGTTGATTACTTTTTGTACAGTTACATTAGTATTTTGAATTGCTTCAGCATTTTGCTTGATCGCTGCTTTGTTAATATTGATGTTTTCAGTGTTATGTTTGATTGCTTCAGTATTAACAGAAACTTGGCTTTGAACATTTTTAATGCGTTCTTCGTTAGCATTTGCTTTTTGAGTATTAACATTAACTTGTTCTTTTACTTTGTTTACATCAGCGCTTACATTTTGTAAGTTCTTAATTGCTTCAGTATTTTTGCCAACTTGATCTTTCAAACCAGATACATCAGTTTTGATATTGTTGATTACAGTATTTTGATTATTAACTTTCACATCAATATCATTTACCTTGCTATCGATATTTGTAACTTTATTATCGATGTTTGTAACTTTTGTATCAATGTTCTTAACATCATTTTGAACATTAGAAATATTGTTGTTTACAATATTGAGTTGTTTATCAACTTTAGCACTAATGTTGTTGATATTATTATTTACAATGTTGATTTTTTGATCAACTTTAGCATTGATGTTTGTGATATCAGCTTTAACTACTGTCACATCAGCTTTAATATTGTTTACATTCTTTTCAACGTTAACAACATTAGCTTTAATGTTATTAATATTGGAAGTATTATTTTGAATGTTTACAGTATTAGCT
>CATWLR010000166.1:0-3578 GCA_958351665.1 Veillonella infantium
TTGTACACCATCTGCAACGCTTTCTACTTCAAAGCCTGTACGTTCAATAGCTTTTGTAATAACTTCAACAGATGCTTTTGATGGATCAAAAGAAACAGTCGCTGTTTTCTCTGGCAAATTTACCTCTGCGCTCAAAACGCCAGGTAAACCAAGGGATGCACCTTCAACCGTTTCTTTACAGTTATTGCACATCATTCCAGGTACAGTAAATACCTTTGTTACAACGCCATTATCTTCACCGCAACCACAATCTTTGCACATAGTGATACCTCCTATTAATCATTAGCTTCTTTATGTTTATCGTCGTTCTTAGCCCCTGCTGTTACGTCGATAGTAGTCGCCTTTTTAACGGCTTCTTTCGTTTCATCAACAGCTTTTTTAGGGCCGGAAATAGCATCTTTGAATTCATTGATGCCCTTGCCAATAGCTTTACCTACTTCAGGTAATTTACCAGGTCCGAAGATAACTAAAGCGATCACTAATATAACTATTAATTCAGGTGTTCCTATAGATCCCATATATATCTCCTTTATATTTACTAAAACTTACATCTTTTAGTGTACATCATTATAGGCTGCCTTGTCCACATACCAGGTCACAGCTTCTTGTGAAAGCACAGCACCAGGCAATGTACGGCCAATGCGTTTTCCCCACGTTAAATCCTCGTAATCTTCGCGTTGGTATAATACCTTTGTCAATGCAGTTCGCTTGCTTTCACCAGTCACAGTAAACCAGACAGCATCAGATTTTGCTAGGAAAGAAAATGTCATAGAAATGCGTTCCCATACCTTGCCATCTTCAACGGCCACTACATCTTGATCAGCTACACGCAGTGCGTGAGAGCCTGCAAATAATCCCGCCGTATGACCATCCTCGCCTAGATCAAGCAACGCTAAATCAAGACCAGATTTCTTACACGCCTTGAGGACATTGCGAACCTCTTTTTCATATTCTTCAGCCGCTTCATGTACGGTTTTAGAATCCGTATTAATTGGCAAGAAATGAGCAGCCCCCTTTGCCTTGCATAGCAAATGAGGTTTTACGCGATTGAAGTAATTATCCTCATGCGTTTGTGGCAAGAAACGCTCATCAGTCCACAAGAAGAATATCCGTTCCCAATTAAGGCGCTCAATATATTCAGGAGAGTTAAGTAATTCTAACAAACCATTTACAACAGTACCCCCAGTAATACCAACGATGCACGTTTCAGTACGGCTAATTTCATCATTGGTAAAATCAATAAAATCCTCCGCCAATGCTTGGACTACATCACTAGGACCGTCATAACATTTAATTGTATCTTGAGCCATGTAATAATGACCTCCTAAAACTATTATAATAGTACTATTATATACACTTTTGCTTTTTTATGAAAGCAAAAACCGATGTAACTCAATATATATAGCCACATAGGTTCTAATTATATTATTAACTGCTTATAAAATACATGATATTTCAAAGAATTACAAGAGAATACATATTATTTTTGACCAAATTTAGGACGACGACGTTCTGTGAAAGCTCGTACACCTTCCTTAAAGTCTTCAGAAAGACCTAAGGAGCATTGATTTTCTACTTCAAACTTCTTGTACTCTTCCCAGCCAGATAAGAAGCTATTCCACATCATTTCCTTCATAACGCGGTAAGATTGTGCAGGACCTTTAGCTAATTTCTCTACAAGACGTCTTGTAGCCGTTTCTAAATCTTCTAATTCACAAACTTTATATACAAAGCCAAGTTCTTTACCTTTTTCAGCAGATACGGCTTCGCCAGTCATGACAATATGCATAGCACGGTTCATGCCAATGGATCGAGTCAACAAGAATAAACCGCCTGCATCAGGAGCAAGACCTACGTTTACGAAAGCTTGAATAAAGCGTACGTTATTAGCTGCTACTACAAAGTCTGCAGCTAACGCCATGTTAAACGCTGCACCTGCTGCCGCCCCTTGAAGGCTCATGATAACAGGTTTTGGCAAGCGTTTCATAGCCATAGAAATTTGAGCTACTAGTTCAACAATTTCAAATAAAGACTCTGTATCACCATCATTTACAGCCCGTTCCATTTCTGTTAAATCGCCACCAGCAGAGAATACCTTACCTTCAGCATTGATGAGCAATGCACGAACACTTTCATCATTATGTGCTTTATCTAACACCTCAAGGATCTCCTTGCACATCTCGATATTAAAACCATTCGCCACTGTAGGACGATTAAATGTCAACGTACCAATGCCGTTGTCCACTACGTATTGAATTGTATTATAAATCATATGATTTCTCCTATATGAAAATCTATTTTCGAAAAAATTCGATTATTATATATCTATTATAGGAGAATTAAATGTCCCTGTAAATGACAGAATTATATAACCCAATAAATTCAAAATAATACTGTTATCCCATAAAGCAAAAGGTAAAATAAGCTCTAAACTAGAAGGTATAAGTTAGAAGCAGTCTATAATGCAAAAACACCTGCAGACATTGTCTGCAGGTGTAATAACCTGTATTCCAAATATTAACGTTTGGAGAATTGGCTTGCTTTGCGGGCTTTTTTAAGACCGTATTTTTTACGTTCTTTCATACGTGGGTCACGAGTCAAGAAGCCAGCTTTTTTCAAAGATTGACGAAGTTCGCCATCTACGTCCAATAACGCACGGGAGATACCGTGACGAATTGCACCAGCTTGACCGGAAGGACCGCCACCAGCTACAGTTGCGATTACATCGTATTGTTCAACTGTGTTAGTCAAGTTCAAAGGTTGTTTTACGATCAATTCCAAAGTTTGGCGACCGAAATAATCATTAAGTTCACGTTTGTTAACAGTGATTTTACCTGTGCCCGGTACCAGACGAACTCTAGCAACGGAAGATTTTCTACGACCAGTGCCGTAATATTGTGCTACTGCCATTATATGTTCCTCCCTCTAGATTATCGTACGGAAATTTCTAAAACTTCTGGTTTTTGAGCTGCATGTGGATGCTCAGGACCAGCGTATACATTTAATTTACGGTATTGTTGTGCACCCAATTTGTTTTTTGGAAGCATACCACGAACTGCCATTTCAACAACACGTTCAGGTTGTTTTTCAAGCATCATGGACAATTTAGTGAAACGGGAACCACCTGGGTAACCAGAGTGACGGAAGTATTCCTTTTGTTCCAATTTTTTACCAGTTACGCGAATTTTTTCTGCGTTTACAACGATCACATGGTCACCAGTGTCTACGTGTGGTGTGAAAGTTGGTTTATTTTTGCCCCGAAGAACTTTTGCAACTTCGGCAGCAAGGCGTCCTAAAGTTTTACCTTCAGCGTCAACAACATACCATTTCCGTTCGATTGTGTTCGGATTGGCCATAAATGTAGTTTTCATGCTGCATATCCTCCTAATAACGTCATAATTCTACCAAAATCAGCTTGTCCTTTGCTTCCGGGGCTAATGGAAACACGACTAAAGCTTACTCAAAATAGTATACAGATTTTATGGGTTTGTGTCAATTAAAATTTAGCAGTTATATGCTGTCATCAAATTATTTTTTTAGTATAGAATTACATTGCTGTATTACCTCATTCAATACGG
>CATWLR010000167.1:0-3577 GCA_958351665.1 Veillonella infantium
ATATTGCCTAAATACGATGAGATAAAGGTTTTAGAACTCATTGAATCTGAGAAAATCAATATGATGTCTCTCGTACCCACAATTTTGACTCAATTAGAACCGAAGATTACACATCATACATTACGTGTTATTTTGCTAGGTGGCGAGTTTATTCCTATGGCTCTCATCGATGCTTGTGAAAAGAAATCGCTGCCAATTTACAAGACCTATGGCATGACGGAGACCTTTAGTCAAAGCGTTACCTTCTCTGTATTGGATTACCCTCATAAACGAGATTCCGTAGGAAAACCATTACCAGGAATGCGTATTCGCATTGATAATCCTGATGCGGATGGAGTAGGTGAGATTCACTTAACAGGCCCAATGGTTATGACTGGATATATCAATCAGGAACCTATTGATGGGGATCTAAATACAGATGATATCGGTTATGTCGATGAAGATGGATTTGTATATATTCTGAATCGCCGCAAAGACCTTATCATATCTGGTGGAGAAAACATTTATCCAAAGGAATTAGAGGATTTAGTCTATACATTGCCGGCGGTGAAGGAATGTGCGGTTGTACCTGTATCTGATCCTAAATGGGGCCAAGTACCAGCGCTCTTTGTGGCTTTTCACGATGGTGAAAGCATGACTGGAGATGCAATTCTATCCTTTATGACCAAATCCTTGGCAAAATATAAAGTTCCTAAATACGTAAAGATATTGCCTGCTTTGCCTAGAAACGGAACAGGTAAAATTATGCGTAATGAACTACATTTAGAAGATTGAGGCGCCTATGAATGATATTTTAAACTTTAAAAGTATAACTACATATCGCCTTAAACTGCCGTTAAAGTTTAACTTTAAAACTGCCAAAGGTGAAGTAAAAGAACGAGAAACGATCGTCATTCGCATCGAGGATCAACAAGGTTATATAGGTTATGGGGAATGCGTGGCTTTTACAGAGCCCTTTTATACAGCAGAAACTGTAGATACATGCTGGCAAAAATTAGTGGATGACTATATTTTTAATCTCCGTTTGATGCGGCCTAAGCCGCTCATGACCTATGTGCGTCAGCTACAGTTTTGGCTAAATCGAGATCATATGCCTATGACAATTGCGGCCTTAGAAAATGCATTGATTAACCTTCATTGTGAGCGATTAGGTGTAAACTCCGTTGCCTATATTATGGGGCGGCCTTTACAAGATACCGTTGAAAGCGGCGTTGTTATCGGTGATGTACCGATGGAACAATTGCTAGATGTCGTAGAAGCTCATGTGGCAAATGGTTGTAAGCGCATCAAGTTAAAGGTGAATCCTACAGATGGCTACGAACGGGCAGCCTTAGTACGTAAGCATTACCCCAATTTAGTCTTGGCAGCCGATGCAAACCAAAGCTATTCTTATGATGATATTGATAAGGTCCGTCAATTTAACGATTTGAAGTTAGCTTGCATAGAAGAGCCTTTTGCTATAACAACGCTTCAATCCTATAAGGAGTGGAAGTGGGGACGCCTCAACAACGATGATTGGCATATTGAAACGCCTATCTGTTTAGATGAGTCCATCTTGGGCTATGACGACTTATCCTATGCTATTGAGTATGGGCTGATTGACGTACTCAACATAAAAGTAGGTCGTATGGGTGGTCTCGTACCTACTAAGGCAGCTATTAATCTTTGTAGGGAGTGTCATATTCCGTATTGGGTGGGTAGCATGGTAGAGTCGGGCATTTCTAAAATGTTGCACGCTCAACTAGCGGCTCTAGGTGATTCCTATATGGCAGGAGATCTATCTGATTCTAATAGATATTTTGAACGAGATCTTATCTATCCAGATTTAACTTTTAAGGATGGTGTTATGCATGTCCCTGATGGAGATGGCTTAGGTGTAACTGTTTTTGATGATAGATTAGAAGCGTATTGCGTGGAGAAACGAACACTATGAATTTGATAGAATCTTTACAAATTGAAGCACCTCGTATGACGAGTGATACTACATGTATTGCGAAAATGAATCTAGGCGACTTTCACAAGCAACCGCAAGGTTACCTAAATGGTGGAGCTACCTTGGCCTTTGCAGAAATCGTTGCAGGTATGATGAGTAATGAACTTATTGGGGCAGATAAATTTGGTGTTGGACAATCTGTAACAGCTAATCATTTGCGCCCTGTACGATGTGAAGGGGCCTTAACAGCTTACGGCACATTACTGGTAAAAGGGAAAACGTCCCATGTGTGGCGCTTTGATATGCTAGACGATGCAGAGCGACTCATCTCCCAAGTAACCGTAACACTAGCTATTGTGGACTTTGATCGGTAATAGATAACAAGTAATATACAATGATAAAAGGACAGTACATACTATTTCAGTATGTACTGTCCTTTTATGGTTTTGAATGTCTTATTAATTACTTTTTACTTACGAGTCACTGTATATAAGTCTTCCATGTCTGGAATATCGTAAATAACCCATGTGCCATCACCTAAGTGACGCATCAAAACACGTATATCTTTTGTCATATTTCTTTTGTTGTTTTGGATTGTTACTGTTACGGTAGCTGTATCTCCATCGTCTTCAGATTTAATGTTTTTAACCTCTACATCATGCGCTTTGAAGAGACGACCATCTACAAGACGATCGACCATGGATATGTTGTCATCACTTTGAGCCGTATTGTTAGTATCTGTTGTAGTTGGCTGAGATTTAAAGCTATCTGGATCTTCAATATATTTTCGCATCACATCTTCAATTAAAGATGGACCAAATGTTTTAGCTGCTGCAATAGTAGCTTTGCCAAATGGATTGGATGTATCTATATATTTATTGCCTTCCCGTTCTAATATATTTTTTACGATAGATTTCGTATCTATATGGCGTAAGGCTTCATCGGCATCTTTATCTTGTACGGCTTGATGGATAATTTTTAACGTATAAGCTGGTGTATGGGGAATGTACCACATGAAATACCACGCTGCTGCTAAGGCACCAACAATAGCAATAATTAAGATGGTTATAAGTGATTTTGATTTCATTGTATTGCTCCAAAGTATTTTATATTACATTCTTATTATTTATATAATATATATTTATTTTATCATAGTCAAAGGTCCTTCACTATAATTATTAATTAGTGATACTTAAAATAATAAAACTTTCAAATATATGCACTAATAAACTATAAAGAATATATATGCTGTAAAGTGGATAAGATATATTATTGCTTTAGCTGGTTAAAGGATATATAATAAAAGTATCTTTCATGAAATTTTCATATAAAAGAGGGATAGATTATGGTTAGTAAAAGGGTTATTATCAAATCTTTAGTATGCACGGCATTGACTTGTAGCTTTGCTACATATGCTTTTGCTGCAGATAAGGATAATGGGGAAACAGTTCAATCAAGCTGGATGGATCGTACGGATATCGGTATTGGGTTACAAGGTACTCAGAAAGATTCTTATCATGATTATGCAATGCCTAATAAACAAATGACTGATAATAATCTAAGCTATGATACACGATTCCATTATCGTAATCATAATTCTAAGCAGAAAATGAACGCAAAGTATTTTATAGAAACATTGCAACC
>CATWLR010000168.1:0-3575 GCA_958351665.1 Veillonella infantium
TTCCTCCTACTTAGGTAACGTTGTTATCGTTAATCGATGAAATTATACTATACATTGTGATTTTTATCAATAAATTCACATGTAATTCCTTTGCATAACAGATATTAAAAAATCGCATGATACAAGGAATTATAAGCGTTCTTCTAATTCCATCCATCGTTCTGTGAGCGCATCTATTTGGGATTGAGTCTCTTCTCGCTCAGCCATCAAGGATTGCATCTTTTCATAATCAGTAGCAACTTGACTAATCATGACATCGAGCCCCTTTACTAAATGCTCTAATTTAGGTAATTCATCCATGATGTTAGCATACTCTGCTTCTTCCGCTTTATTGAGTCCCTTCTTCGGTGTTTCTTTGAAAGTATCTTCCCCAAATGTAGCCATATTACTATCACTACCATCTACTGAAGTACTTAATGATGAATCATCAGACCCAGTACTAGTTTCAGATTTGTTAGTTTTATCAGTTTTAGAAGCAATAGATGTATCAGTATTAGCCATGTAGAATGGGCGCTTTCCACCACTACTTTCATCTAAAGAATCCTTGTAATCGGAATAGGAGCCGTGAACAATTTCAATTTGACCATCACCACTAAAAACAAAGAGTTTATCCACAACACGGTCTAAGAAGTAACGATCATGGCATACGGTGATAATGACCCCACTAAAGGAATCAAGGAAGTCCTCTAGCACCTCTAATGTAGGAATATCAAGATCATTGGTCGGTTCATCTAGTAATAAAACATTCGGAGCGCTCATAAGCAATTTCAATAGATATAAGCGACGTCGTTCACCGCCTGAAAGCTTACGAATCGGCACACCATGTAGCTCAGGTGTGAAAAGGAATCGTTCAAGAATCTGTCCAGCACTCAACGTAGATCCATCGCCCAGAACCATGTAGGAATGATCTTCACGAATATAATCGAGAACACGCATATCTTCATCAAACTCTGGTAGTTCTTGTTTGAAATGGGCAATGCGAACGGTCTCTCCCTTACCAATAGTACCGTTTGTAGGTTCATAGGTTCCATCAAGAATATTCATAAAGGTAGACTTGCCAACACCATTAGGGCCTACGATACCAATACGATCATGACGCACTACATGGTAGGTAAAATCCTTAATCATAGGGCGCTCACCAAAGTAGAACTCTAAATGTTCAATATCAAAAATGGTTTTCCCTAAACGCGTTTTTAAAGCAATGGGATCCATTTGATCTGGACGCCTAGTTTTCTCCATATTCTTAAGTTTTTCATAGCGGTCTAAACGAGCCTTTTGTTTCGTCGTTCTCGCCAAAGCCCCACGACGTACCCATTCGATTTCTCGTTTCAAGAACTGACGGCGTTTCTCTTCTGTAGCGGCCTCGCGAGCCTCTCGATCAGCCTTCAAGGCAATAAATTCTTCGTAATTACCGTCATATTGATACATACGACGATTAGAAAGCTCTAAAATACCATTACATACAGAGTCGAGGAAATATCTATCATGAGTACTAATTAATAGACCCCCTTGGCGAGCACTTAAGTAGGACTCAAGCCAGTCTATGCTATCTTCATCTAAATGGTTTGTCGGTTCGTCTAACAATAATAGGTCACAAGGATATAATAATGCCTGTCCTAATGCGAGACGACGCTTTTGACCACCAGATAACATAGCCACTTTTTGATCCATCTCAGGAAAACCTAATTTAGTTAAAATAATACGAGCCTCTTGCTCTACTTGCCATCCATCTTGTTGATCCATTTGTTCTAACGCATTCATATAGTTACGCGATATTTTACTATCCTCGCTACCAGACTCTTGCATTTCACGATATTCACGACTAATGCGTTCAAAAGATTGCACCATCCGCAAACGAGGATGATCTCCATCAAGAACAGCTTCTAGCAACGTTGATTCTGGATCAAACTCTGGGGTTTGAGCCAAATAATGAATACTTGCCTTACCATTCCGCTCAATGGCACCCTTATCAGGTTCCATTCGGGCTGCCAAAATTTTTAGGAATGTAGACTTACCCGTCCCATTAATCCCTACAAGACCTAACCGTTTGTCTGTGGTAAAAGTAATATTCACATCTTTAAACAGCAGTCGTGTGCCATATGATTTTTCTATATTTTGTAAACTAATAACGTTCATCGTATGCTCCTATTATGTCATTCTGTTATTTATTATACTACACATTACCATTGACAGTAACAGGCGCCGTCAGTAGAATAAACGTAACGTATATATTCATGAGGAGGTCCACATGGCAGCAGATATCGTTTTAGACTTTTACGAAACTATCAACTTTGAACTTATCGATATCGATGGGTATGACACATTATTTACAGAGCTCTTGGAAGATGGCACCTATGCAACTGTGTCCGATGATGACGGTCATTTGCCAGAGGATTTAGAAACGCCAATCGTATTCAATGTGTACGACGATAACGACTCCTTCCAATGGAGTGTGACCCTAGATGATTCCTACCAACTAAAAGACTTGTTGGACAATGCTGAAAGCACAGATACATTCTTGGAAACACTTCAAAAAATTCGACAAGAACATATTGAACAATACCAATAACACAAAAGCGATGACCTAAACGTGATATGTACCCATTTTCCTGGACACATATTATTTACTAGCCTAAACACATGGATGCTTCCCTGTATTTTACAGGGGGCATCCATTTTGTTTTTTTCTGGATCCTTCTGTTGTTGTAATAGTTAATGTATTCTTCTATCGCTACTGCAAAAGCATTAAATGATGCATATTCTGTTTCAAAACCATAATATATTTCTGTTTTCAATCTACCAAAAAAGGTTTCCATCACAGAGTTGTCATAGCAATTTCCTTTTCTAGACATAGACTGAATAATGCCATGTTCTTTAAGTGCTTGTCTAAAATAGTTATGTTGGTATTGCCATCCTTGATCTGAGTTTAATTTTACACCTTAATGTTTACTAAACTTCAAAAACGCTATCACTTAATTACTAGAAATTTGTTCTAAGTTAGGTCTTAATGCTAAGTCATACGCAACAATCTCATTCGTATTCATATCTAAAATAGGCGACAAATAGCATTTTCCCCACGAGAAATTAAATTGAGACACATCAGTAGTCCATTTTTGTAATGGTGCAGTTGTACTAAAATCTCTATTGACGATATTTTCTGCTACTTTACCAACTTTCCCTTTGTAAGAGTGATACTTTTCCTTCGGTCGCTTTCCTGCGAGTCTCATACTATGCATAAGTCTTTGTACTCGTTTATGATTGACTACAAAGCCTCGATTAAGAAGTTCTTGGTATACACGGCGTACACCATACCGACCTTTATGTTCTGTAAAAATCTTTTGAATTTCATCTTTTAGCTCTGTATTTCTTTTATCTACAAGATCTACTTTAGTAAGTTCAAAATAATAGGTAGATTTGGACATTGGCACAGCTTTTAAAAGATGCTTTAGTTGATAGCCTTGTTGGCGGAGCGTTTTGATAATCGCTGCTTTTTCGCCTTGAGACGCGCAGCTTCCTTTTCTTCTCTCAAGGCAATCTCTTTTTTTATGACTTCATTTTCAGCTTTAATATAAGCA
>CATWLR010000169.1:0-3563 GCA_958351665.1 Veillonella infantium
ACTCGTACTTAATATTAATAACAAAAATGTAACTGTTAATGTGCCAACTGATGAAATGTTGTTGGATACATTGCGTAATCTTGGGTACTATAGCGTACGTTGTGGCTGTGACACAACAAACTGTGGCCTTTGCACTGTATGGGTAGATGACGAAATTATCTTGTCTTGTGCATATCCTACATTCCGTGCACCAGGTCATAAAATCACTACATTAGAAGGCTTAGAAGAAGAAGCTGAATTACTAGCAGCTTGCATCGCTAGTGAAGGTGGGGACCAATGTGGTTTCTGTACAACTGGTATGATGATGAGCGCTATCAATTTGAAACGCAAAAATCCAAAGGCTAGTGATGATGAAATCCGCGAGTACCTCATTGGTAACTTGTGCCGTTGTACTGGCTATGAATCACAACTTCGAGGGGTTCGTAAATTCTTAGAAGGAGGCCTAAAATAATGAATAAGCACATTGGTAAATCTTATGACAAGGTTGACGCTAAAGGTATTTTGTCTGGTAAACCGTCTTATACTGGCGATTTTGTTCCAAAAGATGCGCTCGTTATTAAGGTTCTTCGTAGCCCTCATGCACAGGCGCGCATTAAATCAATCGATACATCTAAAGCTAAATTGATTCCTGGTGTAGAAGCGATCTTTACACATGAAGACGTGCCTAATACTCGTTTTACATTGGCTGGTCAAACCTATCCAGAGCCATCTGCTTATGATGCGCTTATCTTAGACCCTGTAGTTCGCTATGTAGGCGATGAAGTGGCTCTTGTTGTTGCAAAAGATGAAGCTACAGCACTTAAAGCGATGCCTCTTATCAAGGTTGAATACGAAGTACAAAAACCTGTGCTCGATATGCATACGGCTATCGACCATGAAACAGTAGTCCACCCTGAAGATGATATTCATAACAATATCCCTGTAGGTCAAGATTATAAACGCAATATTTGCGTATCTTATCATAAACGAGTAGGCGATATTGAAGCTGAACTTGCAAAATGTGATTATGTAGTAGATGGTACTTACTTTGACCAAGCTACACGCCAAACAGCAATGGAACCATTCCAAAGTTATGGTTACATTGATGCATTGGGCCGCGTAGTTATCGTATCTTCTACACAAATCGTATTCCATGTACGCCGTCATATTGCGCGTGCATTAGGAATTCCGGCTACAAAGGTTCGCGTAATCAAACCTCGTATCGGCGGTGGTTTCGGTTCTAAACAAACGGCTTGCACAGAAATTATGACAGCTTTTGTGGCGTGGACATTGAAGAAACCTTGCTACCTCTTATACGATCGCACTGAAGCACAGACTTGCTCCACTACACGTCATGCTCGTGAATGGAAAATCCGTGTAGGTGCTACAAAAGATGGAATTATCAAAGTAATTGATATGGACTCCATTACTGATGCAGGTGCTCATGCAACTCACTGTTTCACTACTACTACAGCTGGTGAGCATAAGTCCATTCCTTTATACAATAAAGCGACAGCTATCCACTACGGTACAGAAGGCGTATACATGAACCATACACCAGGCGGTGCATTCCGTGGTTATGGTGCTACCGAAGCGTTATGGCCATTAGAGTGTGCGGTTAATAATTTGGCGGATAAAATGGGCGTTGACCCTGCTGAATTACGTCAAAAGAACTTGATTGCTCAAGGTGAACAAAGCTTGGTATACGCTCCAGATGAATATCTTGACTCTGGTCTATTCCAAGATACAGTAAACCGCGTAAAAGAAATGGCTCGTTGGGATGAACGTCCTCATTCTTGGGATATCGATGAACGCTACCGTGGCGGCCTTGGTATGGCGCTAGCATTGCAAGGTTCTGGCGTTGCTAATATTGACGTAGCATCTGTAGAAATTCGTCTTGGCGATGATGGTAACTACACATTGTATACGGGCTCTTCCGATATGGGCATGGGTGCTAATACTGTATTGACTCAAATGGCTTGTGAAATCATTGGCTGTCCTATGGAATACATGACTGTTGTTGAATCTGATACAGACATCGTACCATTTGATCCAGGTTCCTATGCATCTAGTACAACATACGTAACTGGTACGGCGGCGAAAATGGCTGCTGAAGAATTACGCACTAAGATTATTGCTAAGTTTGCTCAATTCTTTGATACAGATGTAGAAAACATCGACTTTGATGGCGTTGTAGCTACCACAAAAGATGGTTCTCAAACTATGGATATCCATCAATTAGCTCCAAAATTATTGGTAGGCGTTAATGCAGAACAATTGTCTGGTTTCGCTACATGGGGCAGTCATACATCCCCACCTCCATTTATGGCAACCATTGCAGAGGTAAAAGTAGACAAACAAACTGGCAAGGTTATTCCGCTTCATACATACTCCTGCATCGATTGCGGTACTGTTATCAATCCTAAATTGGCTCGCGTTCAAGTTGAAGGCGGCGTAGTACAAGCTATCGGCATGGCGTTGTATGAAGATGTACGCTATTCCAATAATGGTCGCTTAGAGACTAATAACCTTATGACTTATAAAATTCCAACCCGTCAAGATATTGGCGAGTTACATGTAGACTTTGTAGAGTCTTATGAACCGACAGGCGGATTTGGTGCCAAATCTATTGGTGAAGTTGTTATTAATACGGCTAGTCCAGCTATTCAACATGCTATTAAAAATGCAGTTGGTGCGGACGTTCGTACACTACCTATGACACCTGAGAAGGTATTTATGGCTATGGACGAGAAATATAAAGTATAGAGATTTCTATTTACTTTTCCTTTCTAAGGAGGCCTGGTTTTATGACATCACAAACATCCTATTGGAATCGATTGATTCAGCCGGGAATCGTGGCCCTTGTTGGGGCAGGCGGTAAAACGACTGTGCTTTCAAAATTAGTAGAATATGGAAGGCTGAAAGGTCAGCCCATCGTAGTTACGACTACGACTCGACTCTATGAATCTCAAGTGGCTCATTATGAACCGATTTATACTCGAAATATTAATGAAGCTGATGAATATTGTACTGATCGTATTTTGCGTGGATATTGTGGTGCGTGGTTCTCTGGCATTACAGGAACAAAAGTAGACTCCTTAGATTGTGATCTTATCGATGGTTTAGCAAAATTGCATCCGAACTGGCAAATTGTAGTGGAAGCAGATGGGGCAAAGGAAAAATGGCTTAAAGCGCCTAAGACGACTGAGCCAGTCATCCCATCTCTCACAAAGACTACGATTGGTCTTGTGAATTTACAAATGTTAGGAGCGCCGCTTGATGATGAGCACGTGCATAATATCGAGCTCGTTCAAGATATTGTGAAACGCGATATGGGGGCCATTGTAACGCCACGTATGTTGGCTGATCTTGTGCTCCATAAGCAAGGTTTATTCCAATACAGTAAAGGTAAAAAAATTCTGTTCTGTACTGGTTATGAAACGGTGCAACATCGTATCATTGATGATTTTATTGATCATATTGTAGATAGCGACATTTCCGATATCATCTTAGCTGATGGATACAAAGCACGTTGTGAAATCCGTCGCATTATTCAATGTCGGTAGGTCCTCATGACTTATGTG
>CATWLR010000170.1:0-3557 GCA_958351665.1 Veillonella infantium
TTATTAGCTCATGCACCTTACACGTATAATCCATGTGCAGCAAAAGAAGATTTGCGTGCTTTTGCAAAACAAGCCATGACAGAAGACCTAGAGCGTATGGAATATTTACCAGGCCAAATGTATAACTTTCACCCTGGTAGCCATGTAAAGCAAGGTGTAGATCAAGGCATCGAATATATCGTAGAATGTTTGAATGAAATCTTATTCCCTGGCATGAAAACAACAGTTCTCTTAGAAGTCATGGCTGGTAAAGGAACAGAAATTGGTTCCCGCTTTGAAGAAATTGCTCGTATCATCGACGGCGTCAAATTAAAAGAGTACATGGGCGTTTGTGTAGATACTTGTCACATTCATGAAGGTGGTTATGATATCGTCAATAATCTTGATGGTGTTATTGATGAGTTTGACCGTATTGTAGGCTTAGACCGTTTAAAAGCCATTCACTTGAATGACTCTAAAAACCCTATGGGCGCTCATAAAGATCGGCACGAAAAAATTGGTGAAGGTCACATTGGTATCGACGCCATTGCTCGTATTGTGACACATCCTAAATTGACGAACTTGCCGTTCTATTTAGAAACGCCAAACGAATTAGATGGTTATGCAAAAGAAATTGCTATGTTGCGCTCTATTGTAGAGAATCAATAATTAAGCTAAAACGCAGTCTTAGTTATATAATTATTTATATAAATACATTTAGATAAGGTATAGGGAGAGCTGGAAAGGGGGATAAAATGCGTTTTTTACATACTGCTGATTGGCATTTAGGACGTATTTTTTATGGTCAGTATTTAACAGATGACCAAGCTCATGTGTTAGAGAATCAGTTCTTTTCTATTTTGAAAGATGAAAAAATCGACGGCATATTGTTAGCCGGGGACGTATTTGATAGAGCGATACCTCCTATTGAAGCTATTGAGTTATGGGATTCCATCATTACCCGTCTCGCTATGGATTATAAGGTACCACTCTTCGTGGTAAGTGGTAATCATGACGGAGCTGAACGACTTGAGGTGGGCCGCTCTATGTTAAGTCGTTCTGGCATCCATATTTGGGGATCCCCTCATCATGTATTACAACCCTTTGAATTTGAAGGTGCTGATGGTAAAGTGGCCATTTGCCCTATGCCCTTTAGTGAACCTCGTCGCATAGGGGATGCATTAGGTCTGGGTGCAATTGTATCAAAACCAGTTGATATAGATATGAGCGAGGACTCCCTGTTCTCCTATGTGGAGACTGATGAGCAAGAGCCAGCTTCACTTAATTTACATAATTACGATCAAATGTATCAGGCCTGGAGTGACTACTTGTTCAAACAAGTGCCAAAGGGGATGCGTAGCATTGCTATTAGTCATGCCTTTGTAATGGGCGGTGATGTAGGTGGCTCTGAGCGGACCTTGTCTATCGGTGGTAGTGAACAAGTAAGTCCACAAGTCTTTAAAGACTTTCAATATACAGCTCTTGGCCATTTGCATGGGCCTCAACGAATGGGGGCAGACTATATTCGTTATAGCGGATCGCCATTAAAGTATTCCTTTGATGAGCATACGCAGAAGAAATCTTTTACCATCGTTGATATGAATACAAAGGGACAAGTAGATATTAGCACCATTCCTGTAGATGCGAAGCGAGATGTAGTTATTTTAGAAGGTTACTTTGAAGACCTCCTAAATAATAAAGAATTACAAGCTAAGCACAAAGACGATTATGTGCAGGTTCGATTACTTGATACGATGCCTATAATGGATGGGATGGCTAAGCTGCGCCAAGTCTATCATCGATGTATGACTATTGATTTAGTAGGTCGCTTGGCAGCACCTATAGCTGACATGGGAGATGCAGTCTTTAAAGAGTTAAACGAACGCGAATTATTTAATCAGTTTGCTGAAACCGTGTGGAAAGAGCCATTAACAGAGCGTGAGCAACAATACATTAACTCTGTATGGGATCGAATTCTAAAGGAGGACTAAATGAAGCCTATATCTTTAACTATAGAAGCCTTTGGTCCGTACCGCGATTCGGTTACCTTGGACTTTAATGAGCTCCAAAACCATTCCATGTTCCTCATCTCTGGTCCTACAGGAGCGGGGAAAACATCCATACTAGATGCGATGGTGTATGCCTTGTATGGTGAACCTAGTGGGGAAGTGCGAAAAACAGATGCTATCCGCAGTGATTTTGCAGAACCGCAGCATATGACGCGTGTTGATTTTTCCTTTGCTATTGGTGAGGCTCGGTATCGTGTTGAACGATTGCCAAAACAATTGGTAGCTAAAAAACGTGGTACAGGTATGCGTGAGCAGAATGCTAGTGCCACTGTATATGAAATGAAAGATGGCGAGTGGAAAGTTATCGCTACCTCTGCCGCTGCTATTCGGGATACGATTCAACGAATCATAGGTTTTCGTAAAGATCAATTCTTACAAGTAGTACTTTTGCCGCAAGGGGAGTTTAGAAAATTATTAGTAGCCTCTACTAGTGAACGGGAGGAGTTATTACATACACTCTTTAGAACTGAGTTATATCGAAGATTACAGGATGCCCTAAAATCTGCTTATGATGAGGCAAAATCCGGTATTGAAGAAAATATAACAAAACAATCTGCATTACTGCAATCCATTCCGCATGATGAAGAAATCCCTGTACTAACTATTGAGCATGTACGAGAGCTTTTGAAACATAGAGAACCTCATCGTGATACGCTTGTTGTTGAACGTGATAAAGCTGTAGATGTAGTGGACCAGTTCAATGTATTGCGCAATGAGTGGGCCTTATTTAATCAGGTACAACAATCTCTTATTGAGGCTACGAACAAATTAGACTTGGTAAAAGAAAGAGAAAAGGAGCGGTCTAGTTTAAATGAAAAGGTTCAGTTCCTCACCGGGTTAACACCAAGCTATGAATTGTATAAACAACTTGGTGATAAACAGGCTGTATTAAAAACTTTGAAAACAGCACTTTCAGATGCAAAAAAAAGTGTAGAGGCCGCAACTCAACATGAGTCTAAATGTACAGAGGCTTATGAAGTGTTAGCATCTCACGCTGAAACTATACAAGCTAAGAGGACTACGTTGGCGCAGCTACGACAACAATCAGAGAAATTTGATGAGTTATCACTGCTAAATCAGGAATTGACCACATTAAATAGCCAGTTAGAAACACAAGACCGCGAGAAAAGTGAAGCTAAGTTGCAGGTACAGCACAAGCTAGTTGCTGATTTAGAGGCTGCGTTAGTTGAAGCGAGAAAACAGTTTCAAGCTAATAGTAAAGCATTAGAGTCTATTCCTTACATCCAAGAACAGTTGAGCCAGTTGCAACGATATTGTGAATTGTTGGTAGAGAAAGATAAGGTTCAAAACGATATCGATGCTAAAGAGAGGTCGTTAGCAACTCTAGATAAAACAGTAAATAACTCAAAGATACAGCTTGAACGTTTAGAACATTTGATGGCAGAGGGGCGAGCTTTTGAACTCGTCCATTTAGTAGTAGATAATGAGCCATGTCCTGTATGTGGCTCTACAGAGCATCCACAGTTAGCATCCAAGCCAGAGTTATAT
>CATWLR010000171.1:0-3555 GCA_958351665.1 Veillonella infantium
CCAGAAATTACATTGAAATACTTAACACCACATAATAAGTGGTCTACACATAGTATGTATTTCGATAGCCAACAAATGTTGACATTGTTCCGTGGTGGCCAAACAATTTGGCTCAACGAAGATGATGCAGCAGAAATTGGTGTTAAAGATAATGACTGGGTAGAAGCTTTCAATAAAAATGGTGTTGTAGCAGCCCGTGCAGTTGTATCCCCTCGTATTCCTCGTGGCATTTCTTACATGCATCATTCCCAAGATCGTCACATCAACGTTCCTGGCACGCAAGTTAAGAAAGACCGTCGCGGTGGTACACACAACGCACCGACTCATATTCACATGAAACCGACACACATGATCGGCGGTTATGGTCAATTGAGCTATGGCTTTAACTACTATGGCCCAACTGGTAACCAACGTGATATGACAATTGTGGCTCGTAAAATGAAGGAGGTAGATTGGCTTGAAGATTAAGGCTCAAGTATCTATGGTCCTAAATTTGGATAAGTGTTTGGGTTGTCATACATGCTCTATCACTTGTAAAAATACATGGACGAACCGCGAAGGCGCGGAATATATGTACTTTAATAACGTGGAAACTCGCCCAGGGGTAGGTTATCCGCGTAATTGGGAAGATCAAGAAAAATGGAAGGGCGGCTGGACACTAGATAGTTCCGGTAAATTAGCTCTTTCTACAGGTTCTAAAACAAATCGTTTGATGAAATTATTCTTCCATCCTGAACAACCAGAGTTGAAGGATTATTTCGAACCTTGGACTTACGACTATGAAACATTGATTCATGGTGGTCGTAAAAATAACCAACCAGTTGCTCGTCCTCGTTCTCTTGTAACGAAACAAAAAATGGAAGTTACTTGGGGCCCTAACTGGGATGACGATTTAGCTGGTGGTCAACATGCTCGCTCTGATGTGAACTTAACTAAGATGGGCCAAGATATCGTATTTGACTACGAAGAAGTATTCATGCGTTATTTGCCTCGTCTTTGTAACCACTGCTTGAACCCTGCGTGTGTAGCTGCATGTCCATCCGGCGCGATTTATAAACGCGACGAAGATGGTGTGGTTCTCGTATCTCAAGATGTATGCCGCGGTTGGAGACATTGTGTTCCATCTTGTCCATACAAAAAAATCTTCTATAACTGGGAAACTAATAAAGCTGAAAAATGCGTATTCTGTTACCCACGTTTAGAAAATGGTTTGCCTCAAATATGTGCTGAAACTTGTGTAGGTCGTATGCGCTATGTTGGCGTTGTATTCTACGACATGGACAAAGTTGAAGAAATGGCAGCTACAAAAAATGAACAAGACATTTATGAAAATACATTAGATTTGATTTTGGACCCTCATGATCCAGAGGTTATCAAAGCGGCTCGTGCTGAAGGCATCTCTGAAGCATGGATTAAAGCAGCTCAAAAATCTCCTGTATACAAACTTGTAAAAGAGTGGGGCGTGGCATTGCCATTGCATCCTGAGTATCGCACATTGCCAATGGTTTGGTATGTACCACCACTCAGCCCAATCTTGCAACGTGTAACATCTGATGTATACTTGCCAGATGCACATGAAATGCGTGTACCTGTACAATACCTTGCTAACTTGTTTACAGCAGGTAATACAGAAATCTTAGCTCGTACATTGCAACGTGTTCTCGACATGCGTGAATACATGCGCCGTCGTGAAACCGGTGACGGTCCTATTGAACATAAAGTTGATTTAACAGAGGATCAAATGTACGGTATGTACAAATTGTTGGCATTGTCCAAATACAATGATCGCTTTGTTATTCCATCTGATGTAAAAGTATCTCGCGAAGGTCGCCTTGAAATGCAACATAATCGCGGCTTTGCTTGCCCTACAGGGGGATGTCAATAATGAAGGATGCTCAGAAAATCGCTCTTATTGCGTCATTTCTTCTACGCTATCCTGATGAACAATGGTATAACGAACTACCTGAATGGAGAGAGGACGCCCAATCTGTTGGGCATCCTCAACTTCGCCAAGGTTTATTAGAATTCTTCGACTATGTAGAGGAATCCGATAAAAAAGAATTTGAAGACCAATATGTTCGTACCTTTGATTTTAGTCAAAATACAACAATGTATTTGTCGACTTATGAATTACAAGGTACTGGGGAACAAGCAGAAGAACTCGTTAAATTTAAAGCTTTCTTCCTAGAAAACGACTATGATTTGCCAAAAGAAATGCCAGACTATGTTCCAGCACTTCTTGAATTATGTGCCGTTATCGATGATGAAAAAGCAAAAGAAATTTACGACTATTGTAAGCCAAAATTGGAATACATTAGAGAACGCTTCATTGAGGCTAAATTGCCTTATGCATTCTTGTTTGATATTATCTTGTCTGTTGCAAATGGATTGGAGGACGGTGCACGATGAATCTATTCCTTTGGGGCGCTTTGCCTTACATCGCTTTCACCTTCTTAATCGTAGGTACTTTGGTTCGTTTCTTCTATTTTGAAAGAAACTGGACTACAAAATCGAGTGAATTTTTAGAGAAAAAACAATTGCGCATTGCCAATCCATTGTTCCACTTTGGCTTGCTTTGCGTTATCGGTGGTCACGTAGTAGGTGTGTTAATCCCTAAAACTTGGACTGCTGCAATCGGTATTAATGACCATCTGTACCATGAAGGTGCATTATACATGGGTGCTGTAGCTGGTATTATCTTTATCGTAGGCTTCTTGCTTTTGATGAAACGTCGCTTTACTGTACCTGCTATGAAAGTTAACACATCTGGCCTTGATAAATGGTTATACTTGTTCTTAACATTAGCCATTTTCAGTGGTATGGCTGGTACATTGCTTAATGCATCTGGTTTCTTTGATTACCGCGTATCTATCGGCCCTTGGTTCCGTAGCTTACTATCCTTTATGCCTGATCCATCCTTGATGGAAGGTGTACCATTCATGTTTAAATTCCATATGTTAGCGTGGATGGTGGTAGCTATTATCTTCCCATTCAGCCGTTTGGTACACTGCTTGAGTGTTCCACTCAACTACTTAACACGTCCGTTCATTGTATATCGTAAACGAGACGAAAAATAATTAGGATGATGATTGATTTGCATGCTCTTCATGATATGACAAATTAATCGTAGCCCCTTGTATTAGTGAAAGCTGATGCTCACTACTACAAGGGGCTTTTATTTGCTAATTTTGGATAAAGTAGTTTAGATAACATAACATAACATTGTTTCTGATTGAGTAATCTATTTATACCGAAATACTTTGCAGTTGTTTACATAGTTAGAATAAACAGCTAAATTAGAATTATTCTTATAATGAATATTATTTATCTAATAAAAGTAATCTACAAATATCGATTTAAATGATAAAATATCTTAGATAGATTGTTATCCATAGGTATTATTTTAGAGAGGTTTTAGATGAATCAAGTTGAAACAAAACAATACAAGAGTATTTACCATATCTTTATATGGATCGGTGTATTTTCTTTAATTATGATTGGTTTACTAGAGTGGGGCTATATCGTAGGTGGTCGTGCCTTTGGTAACTATAAAGT
>CATWLR010000172.1:0-3530 GCA_958351665.1 Veillonella infantium
TTTATACATACTACAGATAACCCTCTATGGACAGCAGGCAAAACATTAATGCCAACCATAACAGTAGACGAGTTTGAAAAAAGAGTATCCATAGAAAAAGGTGCTATCATTATTGTGCCAAATAAATATATCAAAGAATTTACTAGTTCCCCGATCAATATAATAGCAACAGAAGTTGGTAAAAGCGGAGCTGCTAGAATTTATCAAATTCAGTAACTAAACAAAAAAGGCGTACCCAAAGGTACGCCTTTTATTATGGCTAGAATTATTTCAATTCTACAGTTGCGCCAGCTTCTTCCAATTGAGCTTTCAAAGCTTCAGCTGCTTCAGTAGCTACGCCTTCTTTTACAGGTGCAGGAGCGCCGTCAACGATAGCTTTAGCTTCTTTCAAGCCAAGACCAGTTGCTTCACGAACAACTTTGATTACGTTGATTTTGGATGCGCCAGCATCTTTCAAGATTACGTCGAAGGAATCTTTAGCAGCGCCGCCTTCAGCACCACCAGCAGCTGCTACAGCTACAGGAGCTGCTGCAGTTACGCCAAATTCTTCTTCAATTGCTTTTACAAGATCATTAAGTTCAAGAATAGTTGCTTCTTTTAATTCAGCAACGATGTTTTCAATGTTCAATGCCATTTTAGTTTTCCTCCATAAAATAGTTTATTGTATCAGTCTTAAGCGACCAATTGATAATGCGCAGAAATTATTATTCTGCAGCTTCTGCAGGTTGAGCTTCTGCAACAGCTTTGACAGCGTATGCAACGTTGCGAACAGGTGCTTGCAATACGGAAAGCAACATGGAAAGCATGCCTTCGCGGTTTGGAAGAGATGCAATTGCTTTAACGCCTGCAGCGTCCATAACTTCGCCTTCAACGATACCAGCTTTAACTGTTACAACTTCTTTCTCAGTAGTTTTAATGAATTGTTCAATTACACGAGCAGGTGCAACAGCATCTTCTTTAGAAGTAGCCAATGCAGTTGGACCTTCTAAATGCTCAGCGAAACCTTCAAGATTCAATTCATTTGCAGCAATGCGAGTCAAAGTATTTTTGATTACTTTGTATTCAACGCCTTCAGCCAACATTTTGCGGCGAAGATCAGTTGCTTGCGCAACAGTCAAACCAGAGTAACCAATCAATACAGCGCCTTTTGCTTCAGAAAGAGTTTCTTTCATTTGAGCAACGATTGCTTTCTTTTGTTCAGTGACAGCCATTAGATTACCTCCTTATAGATTTTTTGGTGCTCTATGTACTATCTTAGCGTAAAAAACGACCCCATCGCACGCGATGAGGTCGAACTAGTCCTAGATTGTTCTAGTGTCAGCCTCAGCGGGCGGATTTTCATCCATTATACATACCAGCCGTCTACAGCTAAGAGACATATGTGATTATTGCTCTTTTGTAACGTTGCTCAATTTGAACACGTTCAAAGGCACACCAGGGCCCATTGTAGCGGACAAGGTTACAGATTTAATGTATTGACCTTTAGCTGCTACAGGTTTAGCCTTGATAATAGTATCAACGATTGTACGGTAGTTGTCAAGTAATTTTTCTTCATCGAAGGACGCTTTACCGATGGAGCAAGAGATAATACCTGCTTTATCAGTACGGTATTCGATTTTACCAGCTTTGATTTCGTTTACTGCACGAGCAACGTCTGGAGTTACTGTACCAACTTTAGGGTTTGGCATCAAGCCTTTAGGACCCAAGATTTTACCAAGACGGCCAACTTGACCCATCATGTCTGGTGTAGCAACTACTACGTCGAAGTCGCTCCAACCACCTTGGATTTTAGCTACTAACTCTTCAGAACCTACGAAATCTGCACCAGCTTCTTCAGCTGCTTTAATATTGTCGCCTTTTGCGAATACAAGAACGCGTTTAGTTTTGCCAGTACCATGAGGCAATACTACTGCACCACGAACTTGTTGATCAGCGTATTTAGGGTCGACATTCAAGTTGAAAGCGATTTCAACTGTTTCATCGAAATTTGCAGTTGCAGTTTTCTTAACCAACTCGATTGCTTCTACTGGTTCGTAGAACTTACCAGCTTCAATAAGTTTTACTGCCTCAGCGTATTTCTTACCTACTTTTGCCATTATAATATCCTCCTTATGTGGTCAAACGGGAATTCCCTCCCACCGATTTGCGCCTTATGCGCAAGTCGTACGCTTATTAGTCAACGATTTCAATGCCCATGCTGCGAGCAGTACCTTCTACCATGCGCATACCTTGTTCTACGGTATTAGCATTCAAGTCAGGCATTTTCAATTCAGCAATTTCACGAACTTTATCGCGACCTACTTTTGCTACTTTATCACGGTTAGGTACACCAGAACCTTTTGGGATACCTGCAGCTTTTTTCAATAATACTGCAGCTGGTGGAGTCTTAGTGATGAAGTCGAAGCTACGATCTTCATATACGTTAATAACTACTGGGATAATTAAGCCAGCTTGTTTAGCAGTACGTTCGTTGAATTCTTTTGTGAAAGCAACGATGTTAACACCTGCTTGACCTAATGCAGGACCAACTGGTGGTGCTGGAGTAGCTTTAGCGGCTTCAATTTGTAGTTTTACTTGTTTAACTAATTTCTTAGCCATGGGTAATTAAACCTCCTATGCTTATACTGTGGTGGTAACGGATATATATCCTCCCACTGGCAACCAAAATCGATTGCTCTTTTTTAGAGTTATAATATATATATTAAAGAGCTTTCTCAATTTGAGAGAACTCTACCTCTACCTCGGTATCTCGGTTGAACATTTCCACATTAAGTTTCAATGTTCCTTTTTCAGGGTTAAGTTCGGTAATAACACCTAGTTTATCTTCAAAGGCCCCGGACGTAATGCGTACCGTTTCACCAACTTCTACATCGATGTTGATGCTTGGTTTCTTATCCAAGCCCTGAGACTTAAGTATATGTTCTACTTCGGAATCAGAAAGTGGAACTGGTTTTGTTGCAGAGCCAACGAAGCCTGTTACACCTGGTGTGTTGCGCACAACATACCAAGAACGGTCGTTAACTTCCATTTCAACCAATACGTACCCAGGAAATATCTTACGTTTTACTACTTTTTTAACCCCATCTTTTTCGTCAATTTCGTCTTCAAGAGGTACCAAAATTCGGCTAATCACATCTTGTAGACCCATAGACTGAACTTTAAGTTCAAGAGTGGTTTTAACTTTATTTTCGTAGCCTGAATAGGTATGAATTACATACCACTTCTTATCTGCTTCCATGAAATGGCCCCCTTATCCAACAAAGTGCAACAACGTATTAAAAAGTTGGGCAAAGACTGCATCAAGTATATAAATAATAAAGGCGATGAAAATCGTCACTAAGAATACTACTATTGTATAATTGATGAGTTCTTTTTTTGTTGGCCAGACTACTTTTTTAAGTTCAGCTTTCACACCGCGGAAGAATTTTCCAAATCCACCACGCTGCTGCACTGCTGAGTTAGACTTTGCCATTGTTTCACATCCTCAAATCAACAGGTAATGAATGATAAGAATTATTTTGTTTCACGGT
>CATWLR010000173.1:0-3527 GCA_958351665.1 Veillonella infantium
ACATTACTTAACAGCATAGCCAATCCTGTCATAGCCGTTAAAAATATATACAGTGCCATACTACCATATGATGATAGTGCATATAAACCAATAGCAGGCCCCAATACCATGGCTACATTCGAAAAGATGGCAAACATATCAATCCCCTCCCCTTTTCGACTAGGAGGTAGTACTAACACGGCTAAAGCAGACATCACCGTTGTACCAAGGGCAAAGACAACACCATGCAAACCGCGTAGTACAAATATAGCATCTAAAGATGTAGTGAAATTAAAGAGCCCCATAATAATAAAAAACAATGCTGTTGATATTAGTAAAACAATGCGCTTATTAAATCCATCAATCAATCGTCCTGCAAAAAGTCTACATATAATGGTGCCGATTTGAAAATACGTCATCGCCAGACCTGCATCTAAATCTTTGCCACTTAATTCGGATGTAATCACTATCGGTAATGCAGCTACCAATACATATTGAGTCATATATAATATGCCACTGCTAATACCGTAATTAATAAAAGCAGGGCTCCATAACCGATTTGAGTCCATTTATCTATCCCCCATTGATTTTGTGTTACTTTGCTATTGTACGCTTGAATTCTATTGACTTCAAGGACATTGTGCCACAGACTAAAAAGAACCTCTCTAGACTGTATGCTAGAGAGGTTCCGTACTTTCACCATTATTATAGTAAAAGTAGTTCATATATTATTGTTGATTAATATATTATTGTTGATTGCGGATATCGTTTTTGTTGCGACTTTTCCACATAACCCATAAGGATGTAGCTACACAGATAGAGGAGTACGCACCACTAGCAAAACCGATAATCATACAAAGAGCAAAGTTCTTTGTAGTGTCCCCACCAAACAGATAAAGGGATACACAGGCAAACATAACTGTAGCCAATGTATAGAAACTACGGTGAATACTTTGTGTAATAGATGCATTCGCAAGATCCGCAAATGTATCAGAACGTTTATGTGTATGTGTATTTTCACGAACACGGTCAAAGATAACTACAGATTCATTCATGGAGTAACCTACAACCGTAAGAATAGCAGCAAGGAAAGATGCATCAATTTCTAATTGGAAATAAGAGAATACGCCAAGCACCATGATTAAATCGTGGAAAATAGCAACAAGAGCAGAAATAGCAACTTTATATTCAAAACGATAAGAAATATACAATGCTAATGCTGCGAATGCTATAACAAGATTTAACAACGCATGTTCTGTAACCTCAGAACCAATTACTGCACCTACAGTTTCAATACGTTTAACTGTATTGTTTCCAATAGATTTAGTCAAAGACTCTACAACAGCGGCACTTTCACTAGACTCGAGATTTCGTGTACGAATCATTACGTCTTCGCCCGCTGTTTCACCAGTAGTATCACCAGAAAGCTGAATTTGTGCATTTTCAAGATTATATTCTTTTAGAACGTCACGAACTTGACTAACCTCTACCGGTTGATCAAATACAACTTCAACAATTGTACCACCAGTATAATCAATACCAAAGTTAAAGCCTTTAGTAAAGATAGAAATCAAACTGATAATAACAAGTGTGGAGGAAATAGCAAACCACCAACGATGATGTTTAATTACGTCTAATGTCATTTGCGTTTACCTCCTTTCAAATATTTTGGTGCAAATGCGTCAGCACTTTTGCTTGGAGAGATATTCGCACCAAACCAGAATGGATGGTTCGTAAAGTTACAGTCAATAAGTAAGCGCAACAAGAAATGACTCACTGTAATCGCTGTAAACATACTTACAACAACACCTACGCCTAAGCTGATAGCGAAGCCTTTTACCGGACCAGAACCTAAGATTGTCAAGATACCAGCCGTAATAATAACGGATACGTTCGCATCTGTAATTGTTGCTAAAGCACGACTAAAACCAGCTTCCATTGCTACACGCATGGATTTACCAGAGAATACCTCTTCCTTAAATCGTTCAAAGATAAGGATATTAGCATCTACAGCAACACCCATGGATAAGATAATACCAGCAATACCTGGTAATGTCATAGTCGCATTAAAGCCTTTACCTAATACAAGCAATAAGAGCATTACATATACAAGTAATGCGATATTAGCTACGATACCAGAAAAGCGATATAAAATAACCAAGAAAATCATGATCATTGCAATACCAGCACTGAAGGCTACAACAGATTTATCCTTGGAGTCTTGACCTAAAGAAGGACCTACTGTACGAACTTCCAATACATTAATTTTAACAGGCAATGCACCGGAACGTAATAAAATAGCTAAGTCTTTAGCTTCTTCTAAGCTTTGACTACCAGAAATTGTTGCTTTACCACCTGTAATTGCTTGTTGCACTACAGGATTAGTCAATTCTTTACCATCCAAAGTGATGGCAATGCGACGGCCAATATTTTTAGATGTTAAGTCCGCAAATTTCTTAGCCCCTTCATCACTTAATTCAATAGCAACGAGTGGTTGTTTATTTTGACCTAACTCTTCTTTCGCATCTTTTAAATCATCACCAGTCATAACAGTTTGACCTTGGTCATTTTTAAATTCCAAGACCGCTGTTTTACCGATACGTTTAATCGCTTCATCAGGATCTTTTACGCCTGGCAATTCGATGATAATACGACGAGCACCTTCACGTTGTACCAATGGTTCAGACAAACCCATTTCATTAATACGACGCTCTAAGATTTGCTTCGCCCGTTCCACTGCATCATTGTCAGCTTGACCAGTTGCAGAATCCTCTGCTTCCAATACGATATGCGTACCACCTTGTAAGTCTAGGCCTTGTTTTAAAGAACCTGCTAAAGGTTGAATGAAATACGCAAATAATCCAATGATGGCAGCAATGACTACTAAAAACTTGATAATAGCTTTACCGTTCAAAATAGTTGCTCCCTTCTACTACTATACGCAATGTATAACGCCTTGCTCCGTTACAATCTTGTTCATCCGTTGGTCCAATTCATCCATAGGGATTGGTTCATCCCAAATTTGGATAGCCCAACATACGCCCATATATGTACTTGGTGAAAGTTCCTTGAGAAATCGATCATAATACCCATTCCCCATCCCCATGCGACCACCTTGACGGTCAAAGCCAGCACCAGGCACTAAAATCAAATCCAAGTCATGTGGATTAATAACCTCGTATGGCTCAGAGGGAATGCGTATATTTAACACACCCCGAGTGATAGATTCTAGAGACTTAAGACGAACGGCAATCATGGTCGTCTTATCTGTACACACTGGAACATATACGGATTTACCATGGTCTAAAGCATGACGAATCACATCGTCTAAATTGGCCTCCTTGGGCATCGCCAAATAGGCCATAATGGTATTAGCTGATATATACTCAGGACTATTAACAATTTGATTTGTCAAAAGCGTAGTCCACGTATTACAATCAGCAATGGATAAAGCAGCGCGCTGGGCCTTGCACGCCCGGCGCACTGCTTCCTTTGTATTCATTATTTTTCTTCCTTGTTTTTCTTGGAAAGAACGTTAGCAATTGCAG
>CATWLR010000174.1:0-3524 GCA_958351665.1 Veillonella infantium
TTTTTAAACCAAATTGAAGTTCATCAAATGCAAAGTCACATTAAACGTATTGCAAATGGTGATTATAATATAGAAAAACGTGGACATTTATATGCATATATTGACCGAAATAATGGTAATGAAGAAGAATTAGTACCTATCATTAATGAAATCGTTATTACCCGTGCTGAACCAGCAAAAATGGCACGTATTAACATGTCCATCAATAATCAACATACACAAATGTATCCTTCAGATGGCTTGATTATTTCCTCTGCAACCGGGTCTACGGGATATAATCTATCCGCAGGTGGTCCTATTATGAAGCCTGATAATAGATCCATTATTGTTACACCTGTAGCGCCACATCTGATTCAAGGTGTTTCACTTGTATTAGAAGAGCATGATACAATCCAAATCACGATGCCAGAACGTGAACCACAATTACATATCTGTATAGACGGTACATTTGACTATACGTTTACCAATAAAGAAACACTACATATAAGCTCTAATCCTGTATATTGTTTATTCGTACGTTTTAAAGATCAATGTTTCTTCGGTACATTATTTAAAAAATTAGCATCTCGTCGTGACGAGTTGTTGTAATACTAAAATCTCAAGTGGGGTGATTTTGTGATTAACATTAACAATGCTGTTCAGTTTCAACATTTAATCTGGGATCGAGTAATGAAACACGCTAATATAGTGGTAGACGCAACATGTGGTAATGGCCATGATTTACTATATTTGGCAGAACGAGCAAAAAAGGGCTGTCATCTATATGGCATCGATATTCAAATGAAAGCGATTAATAGCAGCCAAGAGTTATTGCAGTCAAATGATATAGCACAAGATGTAAGTCTAACATTTATTCATGACTCCCATGATCGTGCATTAGCTAATCAATTAAAAGATGAAGTTATTGATTTAATGATCTTTAACCTAGGCTATTTACCAGGTGGTGATCATCAAGTTATAACTAAACCACATCAAACTATTGATGCCATAAATGAAGGCTTAGAAAAATTATCGAAGTCTGGAGTTATCACAATTGTTGCTTACCCTGGAACAACAGAAGGGTTTGAAGAAATGCAGATGCTTAAATCGTATTTATCAGATTTAGAACAAAAATTGTATAATGTATGTCATTGGCATCCAATGAATCAAATCAATAATCCACCTGAGTTATTTATATTGCAAAAACGATAAAACGAAATATATCTTTATTCATTATGAATAATAGTCATAAGACATATGTAAAAGCCCCTTTATAGGGGCTTTTATTTATACATGTATAATCTTCTAATTTTAAATTATTAATTTCATATAAATAGATGAAGCCTATAGGATATGTGTTTATACGCTATCAATATATAGAAAGTTAACAATATTTTAAATATTAATATAATATGCATAACTAGTATGAGACATGCAATTTATACCATATATTAATTATGAATATATGGTATAATAATAGCAGAAAGATACTATTCTCTTTTATGTGCAAGGTTTAAAAAAGGGAGTTCAAAATGAAACGCTATCGCTATAACAAAATCAAAGAAATCGTGCAGTCCAAGGCGATTGAAACTCAGGAGGAATTAGCAGCGGCCTTATTAGAAGAAGGTATTGAAGTAACGCAAGCTACAGTTTCTCGTGATATTAAGGAATTGATGTTAATCAAAATTCCTACAGGCGATGGACACTATCGATATGCATTATCTCCAGAAGAAAATGTAGTTCTATCTCGTAGTCGAATCAATCGATTATTCCAAGATTCTCTAATTAAGGTAGATCACAGCTTAAATCAAGTTGTATTACATACAATTCCTGGTTCAGCTCAATCCGTAGCATTTTCCATTGACCATGCAAAATGGTCTGAAATTATTGGTACATTAGCTGGTGATGATACAATTTTGTTAATTGCAAGATCTGAAGCTGAAGTTCCAGCGATTTTAGCTAAAATTCAAGATTTAATGAAGGACTAAATAGATGTTAACGCAAATGAGCATTCGCAACTTTGCGTTGATTGAGCAAATGAATATTTCATTTAATGATGGCATAACTATCTTTACCGGCGAAACTGGGGCAGGGAAATCCATATTAATGGATGCCTTTAGTATCCTTTTGGGAGAACGCGCAAGCAGCGAGTTCATTCGTCACGGTAAAGATAGTTTTGTTATAGATGGAATATTTGATATTGCCGATCACCAAAGTATACAAGAGCTATTAGAATCTAAAAATATTATGGTAGAAGAAGGGGAATTAATTCTCTCCCGTTCATTTAATCGCAATGGTAAATCTACTATCTTAGCTAATGATCAACCTATACCATTAAAAGCATTAAAAGAAATTGGTCAACATTTAGCAGATATTCATGGTCAATATAGCAATCAACGATTGTTAGATGCAGATACTCATCATGAATATTTGGATACGTATAATAAAGAAGGACAAGTAGCTTATAAGGCCTATTTAGATGCCTATAAAGTATATAAGCAAGCTAAACAAGATGTGGATCACTTACAAGAAAATATGTCTGAACGAGCACGCGAGCTCGATATGCTACGATACCAAATTGATGAAATTGAAGAAGCCGGTCTCACTATTGGTGAAGATGTCTCTATTGCAGAAGAATTAAAACGTCTTGATAGCTTTGAGCATATTGATAAGGTATTAGGTTCTTGTTATGACGCCTTCTATAATGGACGCCAACCCTTACTAGACACTATTAACTCTATCAAGGTAGAGGTTAATGATCTTGTAAAGTATGATAGTGAATTAAAGGAAGTATCTGAAATGGTTGATTCTGCTTATTTTCAATTAGAGGAAGCAGCCCAATCATTAGATCGCTACAGAGATACTATCAGCTATGATGAAGAGCGCTACAAGTATTGCCAAGATCGTGACACATTACTTTATGGGTTAAAGAAAAAATATGGTGAAACCATAGAAGAAATTCTAGCATACGAAGAAAAAGCACAAGCCCGTTTAGAGGAACTTGAAAGCCTTGTATTTGCACAAGATGAATTAGAGGCTCGTCTTCATAAGGCGCAAAAAGTGGCAGAAGAGGCTTTAACGGATTTACATGACATTCGTCAAAAAAATGCAAAAGCTATAGCTGTTGCATTACATCAAGAATTAGTAGATTTAGGTATGCCTAAAGGAGATATTGAATTCCATATAGAGGATGGTGAAGGATTATCTCCTTTAGGAGCAAAATCTATTGAACTACTATTCTCCGCCAATAAAGGGGAACAATTGTTACCACTTCACAAGATAGCCTCTGGTGGTGAATTGGCTCGTATTGCGCTAGCCTTTAAATCTGTATTCCGTACTGACACTTTCAAAACAATGGTATTTGATGAAATCGATGTTGGTATCAGTGGAGATATAGCGTTAAAAGTAGCTGAAAAGATTCTACATCTATCTAAAACTAATCAAGTATTCTGTATCACTCATTTACCTCAAACAGCAAGTATTGCAAAACAGCATTATCACTTATCTAAAATAGAGCAAGATGACCGTACAATTTCAACATTATC
>CATWLR010000175.1:0-3511 GCA_958351665.1 Veillonella infantium
ACGCTCTGCCATGGCCAGATCCATATGCCCTGCCCACGTAGGATCAGATGTATAGGACACATTCGGCACCCCTAGGTTTGCATTTGGTCCCACAATGAGATTAAAGCCCATATCGCGCATTTCGATGGCCGATCGAGTCACTAAATTGATGATCCGTTCCATCGGTAGTTGCCCCCAACGATTTGGCTCTGGCAAGCGCAAGAAACTTTCATTCGTACGCAACACCTTATCCCGATTGATGCCGATGTATGGCGTCACCATACTCGCCGTTGTGGCCGTTTGCATGATATCGCTGGTGAAAGCTTTCACTTGGTTTTTATTATTTAGATTTTCATTAGTTAGCATAACGCCGCTCACACGGTATTTCCTGATAACGTCCTTTTGGGACTGTCCTACCGTGCTGCCGTGAAGGCTAATCATCATCAGCTGGCCTATCTTGTCCTCTTGAGACATAGCCCCAAGCCAGGTGTTCACCTTCTCAGGGACAGGTTTGTCTGATTCCATGACGGCCCGATACGATACAGTTCGTACCTCTTCCTGCTCTGCCTGACTCTCATGTTGGCATCCCGCAATACCGATGGCAGCGACTATCAAGGCCATGCCACATAAGGCACGCCGTAAAAACAAGTTCATCTCTCCACAAAACTCCTTGCTGAACTCTCTTACACATTACTTCTCTATATATTATACACTATATAATTCATCTTTTCCTCATGTGAAAGCTAATTTTCTATACTAATTTATCATAATAAAGTTATAAAGTAACAGTAACAATTACTATACAAAACAATCCATTGATATGAAATCATTATGATAGTACATACAGTCACAATCTAGTGCCTTATGAGATCCATACATATAACATATACAAAACTATAAGAAGGATAAATATAAAAATCCTACGAATCGCATGTAAGGTGACACTCAGTAGTCAATATCTACACAAGTATCAAGTCACTCATGACCCGTAGGATTTATGTATGTTCAGTTAGTTACCCATATACCAGTCTAATCACGCCAATGTATAGATGTACGTATCGACTGATTACATTCGAATAGATGTACGTATCGGCAGATTACATTCGAACCGACTCGTACTGACCGAATTAGCTACATGGTAATACGATTAGCCCTTATATTTAGGGGATGTTGGGCATGTTTCAGGTGTTACGTCTTTGCGATCACCAAGAACCGCGCTGCGGTCTGTGTAATGTGTATGCAAGAGTTCATGTGCCTTATGGCCCAATGGTTCACCTAAGAAGTCTTTGTATAAGGCTTGGATTTCTGGGTTTTCATAGGAAGCGACCCATTTGTAGTTCGCATCAGCTTCGTAAAGACCGCCAATACGAGCTTCCTTAGTTTTCACAGCTTGAGGCAATTTAGTGCGCGGTTGACCGCCGCCACCTATACAGCCACCTGGGCAAGCCATAACTTCGATGAAGTCATAGTGTTTATCGCTATCTTTCAAGGCATTAAGGAAGTCACGTGTGTTTTTACCGCCATGCACTACAGCAACAGACAAGGTTATATCATCACCTAATTGAACAGTGGCCTCTTTAACGCCTTCCATACCACGAACGTCTTCGAGGTGTGTCAATGCATATGGAGGTGGCTCTTTATCTGTGATAAGCTTGTATGCTGTACGCATAGCTGCTTCCATAACACCGCCAGTGTTACCGAAGATGATGGAGGCCCCAGTTTCCATACCGATTAAGTCATCGAATTGGGATTCTTCAATAGCATTGAAGTCGAGGTTTTCCTCTTGAATCCAACGGATGAACTCACGTGTGGTGATGGAAATATCTGTATCCATACCAAGAGATTCATCATTATGGTAACGAGCCGCTGCATTTTCTTCTTCCCGTTTTGTTTCTGCTTTTTTAGCCGTACAAGGGTTTACAGATACGGATACGATATTGCTAGGATTAATGCCTTTTTTCTCAGCAAAATATGTTTTAATCATAGCTGCTTCCATAGCGATACAAGAACGTGTGGAAGACAAGTTAGGAATTAATTCAGGGAAGTAGATTTCCGCAAAGCGCACCCACGCTGGGCAGCAGCTTGTGAACTGAGGAATTTGACCACCATTTTTAAGGCGTTCTACAAGCTCAGATGCTTCTTCCATGATAGTTAAGTCCGCACCAAAGTTAGTGTCTACTACATAGTCTGCACCTAATGCACGCAATGCACCAACCATTTTACCTTCAAGGAATGTACCTGGTTCGTAACCGAAGCCTTCACCGATAGCTACACGAACAGCTGGAGCTGTTTGAATAACAACGATTTTCTCAGGATCTGCAAGAGCTACTTTCACCTTTTCAAGCTCGGATTTAGCATGCATGGAGTCGAATGGACATGCAGCCGCACATTGACCACAGTGGATACATACAGGCACGTCGCCATTTGCATCGAGATCGTAGTAGTCGAGTACGCTCATTACGTCCGCACAAGCACGACGGCATAACGTACAGTTTTTACACTTAGAAATGTCGTGATAAATGGATGGATTGTCGAGCGCAATCGGCACGCGTTTATCGATAAATTCGTATTGAGACATGAGGACCTCCTCTAACAAACTAAAACTAGCAAACCTTTAAAAGAAATAGGCCAAACTACAGAGCACTGTGCTCAAGGCGTACTTCCACATCTTACCTTTAGTATACGCTATAGTGAAAGTTTATACTATGTAGAAATGTTACACTTTTGCGTAAAATTATGATCAATCAACCCTCTCTAGATGACATAATATTGTTCATAACATTCTACATGATATTGTGCGTAAGAATATTTCAATAAGACACAACTTACAAAAATGCGTAATAATATTCCCATTGTACCACGAATAGATAAATAATTCACCAAATTTTAGGGAATTAAAGGTAAATAAAAAACGCACGCCCTCAAATGAGAACGTGCGTATGTGGCTTTCACCAAAAATCATAACCCTCGGAGGATCAGATTATTTGTCACCCCAGATAAGTGTGTATACAGCGTATGCAGGAGTACCTTGTTCAACCTTACGAGTAGATTTGTTAGGTTGTTCTTGTTTTACTACTTCGCCTTTTGGATTGTAAAGAGTAACCTTAACGTCTTTTACTTCCCGTTTTTTGTGGTTGAACTCTTCAGTTACGATGTAGTGGTAACCTTCGTAGTCCATAGCTTTGATGTCCAAAGTTGCTTTTTTGTCATCTTTTTTAACAGAATCGTTATCGATGGACCAAGTGATGCCATTGCTATCAGTACCAACAGTATACCAATTTGCTGCATCAACACTACCGATGCCACCAATCAATAAAGCGCCTGCTGCCAAAACAGCTGCCAATGTTTTTTTCATATGTTTACCTCTCGATTTAAATACAAGAATACGAAATCTAGTATATTCGATGAAACTAAATATTTTATGAAAGACAAACGTGCTCAATTATTAAGACTTCACATAATAGGTAGAACGGCCTCCGCCTTTTCGTTGAATACGACCATCCTTCATAAGAGCACGTATAGAACCTTCAAT
>CATWLR010000176.1:0-3483 GCA_958351665.1 Veillonella infantium
CAACATCTAAATAACTTAGACGACCATTGATATAAATGTCACGTACACGCTTATAAAATACGGACTCACGTCCTTCTAAACGTTTTTGTGCTTCTGCTAGTAACTTTTCATTAACAGTAATATCATTTTCAACGGCTACACGTTGTTGTTGAATAGACTCTAACTGTTGTTGAGCTTGACGCAATTGCTCTTCAATTTGACGCAACTGTTCAGATACACTAACAATGACAGTTTCAGCATCAGCTTTAATAGAATTTTGTTGATTAACTTGTTGTTGAATTGAATCTAATTGATTCGTTAAATCCTCATCTTCCGCAACAATGTATAGTGGTGTTCCCAGTACTACTATACCTGTTAAAATTGTTGCCACCAGACGGGATTTGATTGTGTTGTATTTCATAAACATTACACCTTCATGTATTGTTTTAAAGAAATTGTACTACCAATAGCACCTACTATAATACCGCCAACTAAAATATAGATAGCCACATCATAGAAGAATGGGAACATTGGTACTAATGGGAAGAATGCTAAAGACTCAGAAACTTCCATAGTAATGAAATGGTAGAATTCACCTACACAAAGAACGGCAATAATAGCTCCAACTAAACCTAATAACATACCTTCTATCAAGAATGGCCAACGGATAAAGCCATTTGTTGCACCTACATATTTCATGATGGCAATTTCTTTACGACGAGCAAACACAGTCAAACGAATTGTATTAGAAATGATGAATAATGTAGCTGCTGCTAAGAATGCAATTAATACGATACCACCAATTCTGATAACTTGAGTTATACGGAAGAGTTCTTCCACAATATCTTGACCATAATGTGTACTTTCAACACCTTGGAATGTAGTAGCTAATTTAGCTGTAGCTTTAACATCACTAGGATTATCAAAGGTTAATACATAAGAATTTGGCAATGGATTTACATCACCTAAGGCATTTACTAATTGTTGTTGATCACCAAGACGAGCTTTGAATTCCTTCATAGCTTGCTCTTTATTAACAAACTCCAAATGCTTAAGATTTGGTATAGCTTTAATTTGCTTACCTACCGCCATGATTTGGTCAGTTGTTAAGCCGTCTTTTAAGTAAATGCTCAGCTGTACTTGGTTTTCCAAGCTAGATGCCATGTTATTCAAATTGATAACACCACAAAGGAATACACCAAGCATAAATAGAGATAAAGCCACTGTAGAAATAGATGCTAACGTCATAAGACCGTTACGCTTCATAGATTTGAGGGCTTCTTTAAAAAAGTATTTCAATGTTCTAGGCTTCATTAATTTCAGCACCTCTCATATTATCACTTTGAACGCGACCATCTTTAAGACGAATAACACGTTTATTTAAATACGAAACAAGATCCATATTATGGGTAACCATAATAACAGTTGTACCAAAATTATTGATATGCTTAAACAAATCTACAATACCTTTACTTGTATCAGGATCGAGATTACCAGTCGGTTCATCAGCAATGAGCACAGATGGTCGATTTACAATGGCACGGGCAATAGCAACACGTTGTTGTTCACCACCAGATAGATCCTCTGGTAAATCATTTGCCTTGTCAGTTAACCCAACAAGCTCTAGTACATGACTTACCTTTTCTTTAATTACTTTTGGTTTCTCTTCAATTACTTCAAGTGCAAAAGCAATATTTTCTGATACCGTTTTATTCGGTAATAACCGGAAATCTTGGAATACAACACCAAGTTTTCTACGTAATTTTGGAATTTTACTACGCTTCATACGCGTAACATCAAAATCATCAACTATAACCGTACCCGTGTCAGGTACTACTTCATGAGTTAATAATTTAAATAGAGTTGATTTCCCTGCACCGCTGTGACCACAAATGAGGACAAATTCGCCGTCATTTATAGTTAAACACACATCGTCTACTGCAACAGAACCATTATCATAGACTTTACTAACATTCTTAAATTCAATCATGGGATCCCCTTTGATTATTTACGAGTGATTACACGTTTTACTGCTTCTACAATGTCTTTTGCTGTTAAGCCATATTTAGCCATTAATTCTTTTGGTGTACCACTCTCCCCAAATGTATCTTGAACACCAACGAATTCCATAGGAACAGGCTTATTAGCCACTACAACTTCAGACACAGCAGATCCGAGCCCGCCAATGATATTATGTTCTTCAGCAGTAACAATAGCACCTGTTTCAACAGCTGCTTTTACAATCGCTTCAGCATCAATAGGTTTAATGGATGCCATATTAATAACGCGAGCAGATACATTACTTTCGCTCAATACTTTAGCAGCTTCTACAGCAGGACCTACTAATGCGCCACAAGCGATAATTGTTACATCAGAACCTTCAACTAAAGTAGTAGATTTACCCGGTACAAAAGTATAACCTTCAGCTGTTACATCATCTACACCAGCACGGCCTAAACGAACATATACAGGACCCTCATAAGATGCAGCCCATTCAACTACAGCTTCTGTTTCACGTTCATCCGCAGGTACTACTACTGTCATATTAGGTAGTGTACGCATACAAGAAATATCTTCCAAGCTTTGATGTGTAGCACCATCTTCACCTACTGTAATACCTGCATGTGTAGCACAAACTTTTACATTCAATTTTGGATAACATACAGCATTGCGAATTTGTTCAAATGCACGACCTGTTGCAAACATGGCAAAGGAAGAAACAAATGGGATTTTACCAGCTGCTGCAAGACCAGCACCAACAGAAATCAAATTTTGTTCTGCAATACCTACATTAAAGAAACGATCAGGGCAAACATTTTTAAATGTATCAGTTTTAGTAGATTTTGATAAATCTGCATCTAATACGATAATATTTGTATTTTCTTTACCAATGCGAGCTAACGCATTACCATATGCTTCACGTGTTGCTTTACCCATTATTGTACCCCCATAATTTCATTAACAAAGGCTATACCTTGCTCAGCGCTTGGTGCTTTACCATGCCAACCTGCTTGGCCTTCCATTTCTTCAACGCCCTTACCTTTTACAGTATGCATTACAATGCAAGTTGGGCCTTCTGTGAAAGCTTTAGCGGCTTCAATAGCATTATGAAGTTCATCAAGATCATGACCATTTACTTCAATAACATTCCAGTTAAAAGCTTTAAATTTCTCAGGAATAGGCAATGGAGAAAGAACTTTAGTAATATCCCCATCAATTTGAAGACCATTAAAGTCGACAAAAGCAGTTAAGTTATTGAGTTTGTAATGGCCAGCAAACATAGCAGCTTCCCATACTTGACCTTCTTCAAGTTCACCATCACCAAGAATGGAATAAACACGGTAATCTGCATTGTCGATTTTACCAGCCAATGCCATGCCACATGCTGCAGAGATACCTTGGCCCAAGGAACCTGTGGACATATCAACACCAGGTGTATGTTTCATATCAGGGTGACCTTGTAACAGATGGTCAATTTTACGTAAATTCAAAAGTTCATCTTTA
>CATWLR010000177.1:0-3483 GCA_958351665.1 Veillonella infantium
GTGCTAATGGTGCTGGTAAGTCTACAACTATGAAGACCATAATGGGCCTTGTAAAGCCAACATCTGGTAAAGTATTATTTGAAGGCCAAGATATTACTGGTCATAAAACACATCAAATTGTACATGGTGGTATTTCTTTAGTTCCAGAAGGTCGTCAAATCCTTCAAGATATGAGCGTTTATGAAAACTTAGAAATGGGTGCTTATATCCGTAACGATAATGAGATTGAAGAAGATATCAAAAAAGTATTTAAACGCTTTCCAATTCTTGATGAACGTAGTTATCAATTAGGTGGTACACTATCTGGTGGTCAACAGCAAATGTTGGCTATTGGTCGCGCCCTTATGGCACGTCCAAAATTGTTATTATTGGATGAACCATCTATGGGTCTTGCACCATTAGTAGTAAACGAAATCTTTGAAACTATCAAAGAGATTAGTGCTGAAGGAACTACTGTTCTCTTGGTAGAACAAAATGTGCGACAAGCATTAAAAATAGCTGATTATGCGTATGTATTGGAAACAGGTAAGATGGTATTATCTGGTCCTGCTGACGAAGTACGTCATGATCCTCGCGTTATGGAAGCATATTTAGGCGGTCGTGTTGAATAATTAATACTTTAAGTCAATAGACTTATCTAAAATTTTTAATAAGGTGTATATACTAGAAAACTAGTATATACACCTTATTTTTTTGTTTAATCAATAAAATTGATGAGAATTTGATGATTTTATGAATCGACCATGAATTGAGTTTATATATTTTTTATTTATGTATCTAAATTTAATGAAAAAATCGAGTGAAATATGAGTGAAATGCGTAAAAAAATACACATAATAAAATGGTGAAAACCTGATATTTACGCGATTTATTCTTAAAGGTTTAATGAAGTTAGCTCAGAACGGGCTGTGTTTATGGAAGAAAGTTTAAAATAATGATAAAATAACTTAACCGATTTTTTAGGATTAATAATTCTAAAAAAATAAAGTGTTGTATTGAGTGAGTTGCATGTAAATCAAAGAGGTAAAATATGAATAAAAAACAGTATATGATGATGGCCGCATTCTTATGTGCCACAACAACATCCATGGCTGCACCTGTTGATGTAACAGCTGAACAGTCTTACAATTCTAAAGTATTACAAACTGAAGGACACGCACCACTAGAAACTAGTGCATCTGTAGTGAGTTCTGATAAGGTGTATCGTCTACGACAAGGTGATGAACTAACTATTCAAGTTGTACAACAAGCAGATCTTGGTACACGTAATGGTAACGATATTATGTACACTGTTCGTCCTGACGGATATGTATCATTCCCTATGGTGGGACCGGTAAAAGCAGATGGTTTAACCGTCGATGAGTTCACCGCCCAATTACAGCAAGGTTTAGCTCGGTACATTATTAATCCGGAAATTACTGTAAATGTTACAAAACTCGGAGGAGTTCGGGTGTACGTATTCGGTGAGATTAATAAGCCTGGTGCTTATACATTGACTAAGTCTAGTACTGTTATTGATGCGATTGGTGCTGCTGGTAGCTTTAACTGGGATACAGCTAAAAAGAAAATTTACTTAATTCATCAAGACAATCCTGAAAAACCAATTCTTATTAATTTAAATCGCATGTTACAAACTGGAGATATGTCCGAAAACTATATTATGCGAGAAGGGGATGTTCTTTACTTGACTAAAAATAGTCGTATTAACTTTGCTCGTGATATTGCTCCAATTTTGACTGGTGCATACATGGTATCACGTATCGGTAAGGATTAAGGATAGGGTTTATCTCACATATAAGGGGGCGTTCTTTTGCGTTCATATTTATTACCAGCCATACTGTTTATTGCCGATATTGCGACGATTGTTATTGTTGCTTTCATTAGTTTATTTATAAGATTTGATGGCTATATAGAACCTCGATATATTGATCAAATGGTAGACGCATTGCCACTATTGCTGATTTCGTATATGTTGATGTTCTTGGTTATGCATCTATATACGCGTATATGGCGCTATGCAGGGATGAGAGAGGTTTTAGCTGTTTTTGTAGCTACCACTATCGGTACAGGAATTTTCTATTCTTCTATGTTTGTTTTTGGTAAATCTTTACCACGTTCCATTTATTTTATTACATGGTTCCTCACTACGGGGACAGTTGGTATGGGGCGCATGTTACTTCATTATGTGGCACTTCACTATAGTAATGGGGATGATGGTGAAAGTGGCCAAGTAAATACACTCATTATAGGTGCTGGTGATGCTGGTGCAATTATAGCTCGTGAAATTGAACGGTATCATAAGCGTTCAAGACGTATTATTGGCTTTGTTGATGATGATATGTATAAACATAACCGGTTGATGAATGGTTTTAGAATCTTAGGGAATCGTGAAGATATTCCAATGCTTGTAGCAAGATATAAGGTTGAAGAAATTATCATTGCTATGCCATCGGTAAAGCGTGATGTTATTCGAGAAATTATGGAAATCTGCTCACCTCTAAAATGTAAGATCAACACATTACCTGGAATGTACCAATTATTAGATGATGAGGTTTTAGTATCTCATTTGCATCCTATTTCCATTGAAGATTTATTGGAACGTGATGAGATTCATCTAGACACATCAAAAGTAGAACCATATTTAAAAGATAAAGTCGTTCTTGTTACGGGCGCAGGTGGTTCTATTGGCTCTGAAATTTGTCGTCAAGTATTACGAGTAAGACCTAAAAAACTATTGTTATTAGGTCATGGTGAAAATAGTATTTATCTTATTCACCAAGAGTTGCGTTCCATTGTGCCTGAAGGTACATTGGTTCCCATTATTGCTGATATTCGAGATAAAAATCAGTTAGACCAAATCTTTACCGATTATGAACCAGATGTAGTATTCCATGCAGCAGCTCATAAACATGTACCGCTAATGGAAATCCAACCGATTGCAGCGGTGTTAAATAATATTTATGGCACTCGTAATGTGGCAGATGTAGCGGGCGCACATGGTGTTGAGCGCTTCGTTATGATTTCTACAGATAAAGCGGTAAATCCAACAAGTGTTATGGGGGCTACGAAACGGGTGGCAGAAAAGGTTGTACTTGGTATGAATCACAAGTACGATACAAAGTTTATTACCGTTCGCTTTGGTAATGTTCTTGGTAGTCGCGGTTCTGTTATTCCATTATTCCGCAAACAAATTGAAGCTGGAGGACCTGTAACAGTTACAGATCCTGAAATGACTCGTTACTTTATGACTATTCCAGAAGCAAGCCAACTTGTATTACAAGCTGGTGCAATGGGGACTGGTGGTGAAGTGTTCTTATTAGATATGGGTGAACCAGTAAAAATTGTTGATTTAGCGAAAAATATGATTCGCCTTTCTGGATTTGAGCCTGATAAAGATATTCGCATTGAATTTACTGGCTTGCGTCCAGGTGAAAAGCTATATGAAGAATTATTAACTGCTGAAGAAGGTACTAATACAACTAC
>CATWLR010000178.1:0-3467 GCA_958351665.1 Veillonella infantium
GCCGTACTCACGGTATTCATGGCGAACCTACTACATTCGGTTTAAAACTTTGCCTTTGGATGGCAGAGGTAGAACGCGATATCGAACGCATGGAACACGCTCGTAAAAGCGTTGCCGTTGGTAAATTATCCGGCGCCGTTGGTACATACTCCAACATCGATCCATTCGTAGAACAATATGTATGCGAAAAATTAGGTCTTGAACCTGTTAAAATCGCTACACAAGTCGTACAACGTGACCGTCACGCTGAATTGTTGTCCACTATCGCTGTTGTAGGTGGTACATTGGATAAAATTGCGTTGGAAATCCGTCATTTGCAACGTACTGAAGTGCGCGAAGCAGAAGAATATTTCAGCCCTAAACAAAAGGGTTCCTCTGCGATGCCTCATAAACGTAATCCTATTACATGTGAAAGAATTTGCGGTATGGCTCGATTGCTTCGTGGCTATGCTCAAGCTGCTTACGAAGACCAAGCTTTGTGGCATGAACGCGACATTTCTCACAGCTCTGTAGAACGTGTCATCTTGCCAGATGCAACCATCGCATTGAACTATATGCTTCACCTTACAATCCGCACAATCGATAAATTGTTAGTATATCCTGAAACAATGCTTAAAAACCTTAACCTTACAGGTGGCCTTGTATTCAGCCAAACAATTTTGACTCATCTTGTAGACAAAGGTGCGGTACGTGACGAAGCATACCGTTGGGTTCAAAAATACGCTATGGAACGTTGGCTTGAAGGTAAAGATTTCGCTACAGGTCTTAAATCTGATGAAAACATCAAGAAATACATGACTGCTGAAGAAATCGATGCATGCTTCGATCCGCATAAATTATTGAAACATGTTGATACAATCATGGCTCGCTTTGGCCTATAATTGTAGGGTGCTTCCCATATAACATATGAAAGACTAGGGTAGGTATAGACCAACAAGCCTATGGCACATGCATTAGGTGTTGGCTATATCTGCTCTTTTTATTTTGGACATAATTTGTTATTTACACTATTTCGGGCATAAACATAAGCTAGTTCCCTAGTAAGCATCTCTGTATCTTAGGGAAAGTTAGCTGTTGTATTAGGAGGTTATATGAAACGTATTATACGAAAGTACGGACCGCCCATTTTTCATTGTATTAATGATTTTGGTCAAGGTTCGTTGGCCGCATTGATTCCGTTTTTTATTGCTAACTTTGGCCTTAATTACTATCAATCGGCGACCATTATTTTCTGTAACACCGTGGTGGCCTCTATTGCGCAGCCTGCATTGGGCTACGTGGCCGATCGGTGGCGCGTACCTTGGTTCATTCCTGCCGGCTTTACGGTGACTCTCGTGTCCATTAGTTCTATGGCACTAGCTACGAGCTATGAAATGATTCTCGCCCTGTCACTTTTAGCTGGCGTAGGGGCCGCACTATTCCATCCTGAGGCGGCGCTCCTTGTGAAGCGTACGCAATCTCATGAAATTGGTAGTGCTATGGGGCGCTTTGCGGTAGGTGGCAGCGCTGGCTTTGCACTGGGGCCGCTTCTTGCTGGTGGTGTGTACATCTTTGGCGGTCATTTTCTTTGGCTATTCACGGTGATTGCTTTGATTGGCGTATTACTTTATGTGTATGCCTTTACAGACTCTAGGGATACCGATGCGATTGGTGAAAGTAAAGATTCTGATAAATCTACCAGTGCGGGTATAAATGATTGGGCGAGCTTTGGTAAGCTGTTCTTTGTCATAGCTTCTCGATCTATCCTCTTCTCTGTGCTATCTATCTTTATTCCTATCTTGTACATTACCGTTATTAACGGTGAAGCTAGCGCCTCTAGCTTGGCTTTAACCATGTACTTTGCAATGGGCGCAGTCCTTACCTATATGGGCGGGGCTTTATCCGATAAATTAGGATTCTTGAAAACGGTACGTTTAGGTAATCTTATCTTCTTGCCATCCGTTTTAGTATTTATCTTTGTCCCAAATATATGGGGCTTCTTCGGTGCTATGATACCGATGGCCTTTGGCGTATTCTCACAATATGGACCAATCACCGTACTCGGTCAAAAATACCTTGCTAAAAATGCAGGATTTGCATCGGGAATTACCTTAGGCCTAGGCATTACTTTAGGTGGCCTTGTAGCTCCGTATATAGGCCATTTAGCTGATATCTATGGTGTGCAAACAGCTTTGATGACATTGATACCTGTAGGACTTATGGGGCTCCTCATGAGCCTGTGTCTTAAAGAACCAAAATAGTGCTAGTACAATAAAAAGAATAAAAATGTAGAGATTTCGACTAACTAAAATAGAATATTTTGATTAGATAAAATGTCAATATATGGGAGGTGACTAATGGTCACCTCCCATTTGTTTACTTTCGAAGGTTAGATATTTATATTGGTTATAGTAAGACTTTGACTTTCAATATCTTTACTAGATATATGTTTTAACATATAATTTAAGTGAAGATTTCTTCTAGTATTAGGAGGAATATGATGGATACATTTTCTGTAGTCTTTTATGAAACTCTAAGTGGAGAAAAGCCAGCAAAAGTATTCTTAAATGAGCTTTCAGATAAGCAACGAGCTAAAACAATTCGAGATCTAAAGATACTTGAATTATATGGCAATCGTTTGAGAGAGCCTCAGTCTAAACATTTAGAAGATGGTATTTATGAGTTGCGAACGAAGCAAGGTTCAAATATTTCTCGGATCTTATATTTTTTCTTTGTAGGCAGACGAATTGTATTAACAAATGGTTTTGTAAAGAAGTCTATGAAAACACCTAAAAGTGCAATTGAACTAGCTGTTAAATATAAACGTGATTATATTGAGAGGTATACATAATATGGAAACGTTAGATCAATATTTAGAGAAACAATTAAAAAATCCGAAGTTTAAAAAAGAGTGGGATGAGTTAGAGGATGAATATCAAATCATTCAAAATATTGTAGAGGCTCGTCTCGCAGCTCACATGACTCAGATGCAGTTATCTGAATTAACAGGTATTACCCAGTCTGATATTAGTAAGATTGAAAATGGTAATGGAAATCCTTCTTTGAAAACTTTGCAGAAAATAGCGCGTGCTTTTGGGAAGAAACTAAAGATTGAATTTGTATAAATACTTTCACAGAGTCCGAACATTGTTGTATAATGTTAGTGAATTATTTAGACTTTCACATGGAGGATATAGATATGGCAACAAGTATGGTAATCGGCACTCAATGGGGTGACGAGGGTAAAGGTAAGATCGTTGACTGGATCGCGGAACGTGCGGACGTTGTAGTGCGTAGCCAAGGTGGTAATAACGCAGGTCATACTGTTGTAGTAGATGACAAAGCATTTGCGCTTCGCCTTTTACCAAGTGGTATTTTGTATGATAACAAGCAAAATATCGTTGGTACTGGTGTTGTAATTGACCCTAAAGTATTGTTACAAGAAATTGAAGGCCTTGAAAAACAAGGTAAATCTGCTAAATCCCTTC